>JAQGHS010000527.1 GCA_028291605.1 Planctomycetaceae bacterium
GATGTTGTCCTATGCGCACGCAATTAATTCTGCTGGCCCTGTTGTCTCTCGCCACCACCGACAACCAGGCCGCCGAGAAAACTCCACCCGCTCCCGCTGGTTGGACGTCAGTGGTGCCGCGCGAAGAAATCGCCCCGCAATTTTCGTATGACCCCAAGGGTGGCCCCGATGGCCAGGGAAGCTTGATCTCTCGCTCCGACAAACGGGAAGGTCTGGCCGGTTACTGGAAGAAGTCGTTTCCCGTAGACGGAGAAAAGTCCTACCGCTTCCTCGCCTGGCGCAAGACCGAAAACGTCACGTCACCCCGGCGTACCGGAGTCGTCCGCGTGCTCTGGCAGGATGCCGCGGGAAATCCCGTCTCACATGACGAGCCGTCATTCGCCACCTATCAACCGGGCGCGATTCCCCGCGCCGAGCCCGAATACCCGCTCGACAAGCAAACCAACCCCGCCGGCTGGACTGAAGTCTCTGACATCTATCGCGCCCCCGCGAAGGCCAAACGCGCCGAAGTCGAACTCCATTTTCGCTGGGCACCGGCGGCCACCGTCGAATGGTCTGGAGTTTCATTCAGCGAAGTCCCCACTCCCGCACCCAGAAAAGTCCGGCTGGCCACCGTCCATTTCCAACCCAAAGAGGGGAAGACCCCGGCCGATAAATGCCGGCTGTTTGGACCGTTGATCGCCGATGCCGCCCGCCAGAAGGCCGATCTCGTCGTCCTGCCCGAAACCCTCACCTACTTCGGCACAGGGTTAAGCATGGCGGACTGCGCCGAGCCCATCCCCGGCCCCTCGACGCAGTATTTTAGTGAACTGTCTAAGCAGCATAACCTTTACATCGTGGCGGGACTTGTCGAACGTGATCAGCATCTGGTTTACAACGTGGCCGTGCTCATCGGCCCTGACGGAGAAATCGTTGGCAAGTACCGCAAAGTCTGCCTGCCGCGAACCGAGATCGAAGCGGGCGTGCAACCCGGCAAAGATTATCCCGTCTTCGACACCCGCTTCGGCAAGGTCGGCATGATGGTCTGTTATGACGGTTTCTTTCCTGAGGTTGCTCGAGAATTGAGCAACCGCGGGGCAGAAGTCATCGCCTGGCCCGTCTGGGGCTGCAACCCGCTGCTCGCTGCGGCACGGGCGTGCGAAAACCACGTTTATTTAATCAGTAGCACTTATACTGATCCTTCAGCGAAATGGATGATTTCAGCGGTCTACGGACAAGATGGTCAGGTGCTGACCCAGGCCAAGGAATGGGGCACGATTGCCATCACCGAGGTCGACTTGAACCGCCGCCTGCATTGGTCGAGCCTCGGAGATTTCAAAGCCGAAATGACCCGCCATCGGCCAGAATAAGGCACGTTCAGCCGTAGCCGCGGTCGCCAGACCGTGGGGCATTCGCCACAGTTGATCCCGCCCACCCACGCTCTGGCGAGCGTGGCTACGAAAGAAATGCGAGTCGACCGCGGATGTCTGCCAACGTGCCGTTCAATACCCCATGCATCATCGGCCTTGGAGAAATCCTCTGGGACATGCTGCCGTCAGGGACGTTTCTCGGTGGTGCCCCCGCGAATTTCGCGTTCCACGCCAATCAACTTGGTGCTCGCGGCCACGTGGTCAGTGCCGTCGGAAATGACGACCGGGGCCAGGGAATCGTGGACGCGCTGGGTCAACTGGGCCTGACCACCGTGGGCCTCCGACGAGTCCCCCATCCCACCAGTACAGTGACTGTCACGACGGTCGACGGACAACCGTCCTACACGATTCACACCGATGTCGCCTGGGATTTCTTGCCCTTCGATGATGAATTGAAAAAGCTTGCCCAGCAGGCCGACGCCGTCTGCTTCGGCAGCCTGGCTCAGCGATCACCCGGGTCGCGGCACAGCCTGCAGTCATTCCTGCGAGCAACTCGCCAGGATTGCTGCCGGGTATTTGATATCAACTTGCGTCAGCACTACTACGACACGGCCACGATTCAAGAGTCACTTGCGCTGTCGCATGTCTTAAAGCTCAACCATGAAGAACTGCCCATCGTTGCGGATCTCCTGAAGCTGCCGTCAGATCCCGATTCGACAATTCGCGAACTGCTGCAACGTTATGGCTTGCGACTCGTCGCTCTGACTCGCGGCGGCGACGGCAGCAGTCTGTGTAATAAGTGGCGAGTCTCACACCATCCGGGACATCGCGTCGAACAGGTCGCCGATACAGTCGGAGCGGGAGATTCTTTTACCGCGGCGCTCGTGATGGGACTGCTCCATCAGGATGATCTCGATGTGATCCACGATCGAGCCGCGAGACTTGCCAGTTTTGTCTGCACGCAACGTGGGGCGACGCCGCGGATTCCTGACGGTTTGCGGAGTAAACTCGTAGGATAGGCATCCTGCCTATCCTACGGCGTCGAACACTGCCTACACCTTAATCCCCAGCATCCGATCCAACGAATCGGCCGTCTGATAAATCAGCGCCTCGGGATAATGCTGATACGGATGAAAATACTCGAAGGTCAAATATCCCCGATATCCCGTCGTATTGAATGCTTCCATCACGGCCGGCCAATTCGTCGTCCCATCGAGCAACGGGCGAAACGATTCCAGCGAGGAGTCAGTTCCCTTTTTAGTGAACTCTTTCAGATGGACGTTTCGAATCCGCTTTCCGAGGTAGGCAATCCAATGCTCGGGGAACTGGTACTGCATGATGTTTCCCGTATCGAAATGAACGTGCACGCGTTCGCTCTGAAAACTGTCGACGAAGGCGGCCATTTCCATCGGCGTCATCAAATAGCCGTTGAAGAAGATGTTCTCGATGTTGAGATTCACCTTGAGTTGCTCGGCCCCTTTGACCAGTTTGCCGATCGCTTCACGGGCTCGTTTGTCGCAGAGATCATTGGCGACCGGTTCGTAGTCTGTACGCCAAGGGATGTGAACGGCTCCGGGCACGACCAGCAGGTTCTCCGTTCCCAGGTCATGTGCCGCCTGCGTCATCAGCCCTGCCAGCTCTAACGCGCGATCGCGCTTGGCCGGGTCGTGGCTGGTGAAGGGGTACGGCCAGAACAAGAACGAACAAAGTCCACTAATCTGAATCCCGATTTTTTCGGCCAGCTTGCGAATGGCTGTGTACTCTTTCGTACCCGATTTGGGTGACAGATCGTTGTCGAGATCGTAGTTCAGCTCGATCCCATCAAACCCCGCCGACTTGGCGAGACGCAGACATTGTTCGAGCGACATCTTGTCGGGATACGGGAAGGCCCACTGGTTGATCGACTTCTTCATCGCATAGCGCGGCACGGGCTTTTTCGATTCGGAATCGCCTTGAGCCGCGGCAGCCTCCACCGCGCCATTGAGGGCGACCAGTCCCGTGGCCGCCAATGTCGATTGCATGAGACCTCGGCGGCTCATTCCCCGGTCGTCGGGCGTTGCGAACGGTGTCGTCATGTGCTGTTCCTGATGTGAGAGCGCTTGAAATGAGGGAACTCTCCAGATCGTACCGTTCCGCAGCCTGACGAACTACCGTGGGATGGGCCTGGAGACCCGTCCCACGGTATCTGACGCATCTCCTTGCAGCATTGGAATCTGGGATCGTTTTCCAGCCAAATGCTGGACTTGACACAGTCTGGGTTTGGAGAACCTCGAATTGGCCTGCAAAGTGTTATCACAACTCTATATTGAGCAATAACTTACAGCACACAAAAGCAGCCAACCCGGTATTGCCCGAGTTTCTCGATCCGGCCTATAATCCCGCACACCTCAACCCGCCCCCGGTGCGCCCTCAATGGGAGGACCGGGGTTGGGGAGGGGAAGAGTATGGAGTGAAAGACCCCACCCTGGTTGTCTCGACATGGATGTCAGACGGGGTGTGACCGGTCGAGGTTTGCGTGCAGCAGCGCCCGAAAGGGGCTGAGGCTTACTTGCGAATCCCACGGTTGGTGGCGGCGATCGCCGTCCTGTTTGGTCTGTCGTACGCCGTTCTATCCCGGCTGGATGCTCGGGAACCGGTGCCGGCTCGCGGTGCGTACCCAGTACAGCGCCCGCAGCGATCTTCCGACTCAGAAACCGATGCTCAACCTTCGACCCTGCCTGAAGTATCGGCCGACAAGGGTGCCAGCAAACACCAGATTTTGATTTCATCTCAGTTAGGTTCGAACTGGCAACCGCCTGATGGTGGAGGTCGCGTGCATTTGTTACGCGGCGACTGCGTCATCGAACAAGGCTCGACCCTTCTGAAAGCCCAACGGGCCGTGCTGTGGGTCCACTCGGTCAACCCCCGTTCGCGCGAGCAACGGGTGCAAGTTTATCTCGAAGGGGACGTTAGCGTTGAACGCGGCCAGACACGACGCACGCCCGCGGTCTTCGTCACCGAACTCCGATCGACAGCCAGCCTGAAGTTTGAGATCGAGACTGCACCGGCCGACCAGGCCAATAACGGCGAAGAGGATGTCTTCTACCGACGGGCTCGCCAGTGCTGGAGCGAACAACCTCCTCCGAAAGTCAACGACAGCAAAATCAAGCAGGCGTCGGCCGTACAGACCGCCGACGGAACAACCTCGAGCTCGGTGATCTTCCCCGACGCGAAAGATGAGCAACCGATCGGCCAGCGCCGGCTGCGGTTCTTCCCGCGCAGCAATACGCCGTTCAACGCGTTCAGTTCCGAATCGCCCAATACGACACCCGCCGAACAAGTGCTCGTGATCACGGGTGGCGTGAACCTGGTCATCGACGGCGTGGCCGAAATCGGCACGATCGATCTGTCGGCCGATCACGTGGTGGTCTGGACTCAGGCCGCATCGGGATTCGATCAGCAGGCGACGGAAACCCTGGTGCAGCGCGGTGATGCTCCCCTGCAGATCTACCTCGAAGGGAACATCATCGTCCGTCAGAACGATCCGCAGCAGGGAAAGATCGTCACGAATGCATCGCGCGCCTTCTTCGACATTCGTGAGAATCGGGCCATCCTGCAACGGGTCGAAGTCAAAATTAAAACACCGGGCCTCCCTTTGACGGTCCGCATCAATGCCGAAGAAATCCGCCAGCAATCTAAGTCCTCATTCCATGCTTTGAACGCGTGGGTCTCGACCAGCAAGTTCGGCAAGCCGGGCTATCGGGTCGCGGCGAGCGACGTCATCTTCGAACAGCGCCCCGTCAGTCGGCCGTCGAAACCGGTTGATTCCCCCATCCAACAGGTCTCCGGTGAAGAGCCGGGGCAAGCCACGGGCATTGCACCCCCAGCGACCGCACCCTGGATCACGACCGTCAATCCGATCGTACGCATCGAAGACACGCCGGTCTTCTGGCTCCCATCAATGAGCGGCACGCCACAATCGATGAGCACCCCGCTGACCCGCGCCACCTTCGAAAACGACCGCGTGTTCGGAGCTCAAATCCGCACCGGTTGGGATCCATTCAAACTCTTCGGCAGAGAAGCCCCGGCGGGCGTTGATGCCATGCTGCTGGCGGATTACCTCAGCAAGCGAGGTCCCGCGGGTGGGCTCATCAGCAGCTATCAGATCGACGATCGCTTCGGCTGGGGGAATGCCAAGGGGCTCATTAACGCTTATATCATTCACGATGATGGCAATGACAACCTGGGTCTCGATCGCCGCAGTCTCCCCCCGCCCGACCCGATGCGCGGACGCTTCCAGTTCCGTGATCGTCAAGAGATTGGCGACGAGTTTACGTTGATGACCGAAATCGGCTACATCAGCGATCGCAACTACCTCGAGCAATACAACGAAATCGAATGGGACACCGGCAAAGACAACGAAACGCTGGCTTATCTCAAACATCAGGATGGCGACACGGCGTGGACCGTCATGGGCCGCGAGAAGATCAATGACTTTGATACGAGTACAAGCTGGCTGCCCAAGGGTGACCTGTATGTTCTCGGGCGGTCCTTCTTCGATGGTCGGGTCAACTGGAGTTCGCATAGTTCGATTGGCTATGGACACCTCAGTCCAGCGACACCGCCTACTAATCCGGCCGACGTCTTCACCCCCCTGCCCTTCGTGGCGGACCGCGAGGGACTGGTCACGATGTCCCGGCATGAACTCTCGGCCCCGATGAACATCGGGCAGATGAAGATTGTGCCGTACGCGTTGGGTGAAGCGGCCTATTGGGGCCAGGACCTGAATGGCGGCGATATGACCCGACTCTATGGCAGCGCCGGTGTCCGGGGCAGCATGATGTTCACTAAAGTCATGCCTGACGTGCAAAGCTCGACACTCGGACTACGCGGACTCGTTCACAAGATGGTGTTTGATTTCGACTACTCCTACTCGGATTCGAGCCAGAACCTCGGCGATGTCGCTCAGTACAATGAGTTCGACGACCAGGCACAATATCGCTTCCGCGACCGATTGGTGACAAACACATTTGGAGGCTTCCTGCCTGATCAGTTCGATCCCCGCTTCTATGCCGTCCGTTCGGGAGCCGCACACAACGTCACCGCCCCGTATTATGAACTGGTCGACGCCCAACAAGTCTTACGGATGGGCTGGCGGCACCGGCTGCAGACGCAGGCCGGACCCATTGATAATCCGCGAGTTCGGGACTGGATGACACTCGACCTGGATGCGTCGTACTTCCCCGATGCGAATCGTGACAACTTTGGAAAATCGCTCGGTCTGCTGGGTGGTCGCTATGCCTGGAATGTCAGCGAACGCACGTCGATCCTCGCCAATGCCTATTACGATCTGTTCGACAATGCCCAGCAGTTGTGGAACGTCGGATTGGTGAGTCAGCGCAGTGAACGAGGCAGCATTTATGTGGGCGTGCGACAGGTGAAGGGTGCGGGACTCGACAGCGAAATCCTGACCGCCAGCTACACGTATCAGATGAGCCCCAACTGGGTCTCGACGTTCGGTACGGCCTACGATCTGGCCGAAGGCCGCAATCGTGGCCAGTCGCTGACCGTCACCCGCATCGGGCGTGACTTCCTGACGCACTTCGGCGCAACGTTCGACGCCAGCAAGAACAACGCTGGCTTTATGATTTCCGTGGAACCGCGGTTCATGCCTTTCTCCTCCGGCAGTACCGCAACGAATCAAATGAATCCCCAAATGGGCTCTCTCGCAGGAAGAGGTTACTAACAATCATGTCTACGTCCACAACCTTGGTGACTCCCGAGAACAAACCCGCGAAATTTCACAAACCCCGCGCCGCCTGGCGGCAGCGCCTGGTGCAAGCCGAACGGGGTATCGGCAATGGTGCTCGACAGGACAGCATCTTCTTCGTGCATATCTTCACTTCCACGATGATCCTGCTGGCCGGAGGGGTCCTGGGACTGGTTCACTGGCAATGGATGCTGGTGGTCAGTTCGTTGATCATGTTGTTCGTGGCCGAGCTGTTCAATCAGGCGTTGAAATCGATGGCCCTGGCCTTCGGCGAAGTCACCCCCGCACCCGTTCAACAAGCCTTGGGGATGGGCACGGCCGCCAGCATGTTGGCCTTATGTGGCGCGCTGGTCATTGCTGGGTTTACCTTGGGTCAGCGGATTGTGGAGATGCTCGGGTAGATCGTAGGATAGGCATCCTGCCTGTCCGTAATAACCCAAAAGCTTGCTCCGTTGAGACGCTCAGGTGAGCAGGGCGCCGTAAGGCCAATGACACCCAGCTCACCTTGGTCGAATTGTTTGGTGTTGGTCCATTTTGGAATGTGAGGGACAGGCAGGATGCCTATCCTACGGACAATTTCGCTATACTGTGGATGATAAATTGAAAATCAAGGGTCATTGGACGTGGCCTTGAAGCCTGAATCCCACGCCGGTCGCGATGTTGATTGAGCCTCATCCGACGCTGGAAATTGCCCGCCATGCAACATGAAGCTGAATCAACGACCGCGGATCCAGAACAAGCCTGCTGCAATTCGGCAGTTGGGGCAACCGCTAACAAAGAGTCTAGCCCGTCCGACGTTCTCGAGCGCGACGCGGACCTGACAGATTTATCAAACTACGTCAGTTCCGGTGACGTTGTTCTCAACCTCGGTTCGCACCACGCCAAGCCAGATCGTCTTGTCGGACCATCCGGCCGAGTGATCAGTATCGAATGCAGTGATGCTCAACTCGCCCTGGCCCGACAGTCTGAATCAGGCGCGACGAACCTCGAGTTTCGTAAAGGCCGCCCCCAGGATCTGCAGCTCGACCTGGAGCAATTGGACGACTGGCTGCAATCTCATCCCGCGCGCTCCAGCCATGACTGGTTGCAAGCGGAAGCTCAGGCCGAGCACTTGCGACGATCCTCTCCGCTGATCCCTTCGGATTCCATCGACGTGGTGCTGGGCCACCGAGTCTTGAATCTCGTTCCACAGGCGGATCGACCGCAGACTTTGGCTGAGATCTATCGCGTCCTAAAGCGGAATGGACGGGTCGTCATCCGCGAGATCGTCAGTGATGATCTCGTGCCTGTTGCCTTGCAGAATGATTCCACTTTATGGAACAACAGTGTGAGCGGAGCATGTCGGGAAGACGTGCTTCTCGCAGCATTGGAAGCTGCCGGGTTTCATGGGATCGAAATCGTTACTCGCCACGAGGAACCTCATGTCACGATCGCGGGCATTGAATTTCGCGGCATCACGGTACAAGCCTTCAAAGGCAAAGCGGGCCCCTGCTTCGAACGGCATCAGGCCGTGGTTTACAACGGTCCGTGGAAGGCCGTCATCGATGACGACGGACATACGCTCTATCGCGGAAAGCGGATGGCCGTCTGCGACAAGACTTTCCAGATCTACTCGCGAGCCCCCTACGCCGACGCGATCACACTCGTGCCGCCAGTGACCGAGATCCCGCTCGCCGAGGCCCGGCCTTTTAATTGCAAAGTGGATGCGGTCAGAGATCCGAAAGAGACGAAGGCGACCGGGCCAATAGCGATGCCGCTGCTACAAATCAGCGGCGAGTGCGGGCCGAGCGGGTGTTGTTAATCTGACCAAGCGCGCAATTAGGTG
>JAQGHS010000532.1 GCA_028291605.1 Planctomycetaceae bacterium
AGCCGGACGCGGTCAATGGGAGGGCGAGGCTCCTGCCGAGCCGCTTAGTCTATCGATGCCCACCAGACTAAGCGGCTCGGCAGGAGCCTCGCCCTCCCTTCAATTCGAACTCGCGGACAGTGACCTACTTTGCAACCCCCGCTGCCCACAGCAACCCGTTCTTCAGCAGTTTCTGAAAAACTTCTTGCTCAAAATCTTCAACGCCGCCCAGCGAAACGTAAAACGAACGTCCGCCATCCGCCCGGGTAAACGTCCAGGCGACGGGTTCGTGGGGCTTCTTGTCGCCCCAGCGGCCGAGCATCAGAACCTTCGTGTTCGGACTCAGCGGCAGGCACATGTAAAGCGTGGACCCCATAGCGACTTCTTTCGGACCAATCCCCTTGAGAATCGGGTGCTGCGCCGCCTCGGCAACAGGCCAGACGATCTGGCGATTGGTCTCGCCGGCGGTATTGATGTGATGGTTCGTGTAATCACAACCAAACACATCGAGATCAATCAGCGGCCAGGCCGCTTTTCCTTCTGGGACCGAGTTATCTCGATTCGAAAACGCATGCGTCGCCGTGCGAATCCCGACAACCGGCTTCCCCGCGGCGACGAAATCTTGAAACACTTTGAGTTGCAGAGGTGTCAGCAAGCGGCGCCGGACGCTCAACAGGGCGACGTCGGCATTCGCCAGTTCGCTGATTGCCGGAAAGTCATTCTTGTCTTGAGGATTGTCGAAGATATAGGTCACCTGAAATTCCTGGCCCAGGTGCTGTCGTGCAAACGCAGGCAGTGATTTCTCGGTGCGGTATTCGTCCTCACCAATGATCATCGCGATTCGCGGGCGCTTGTCCGCCGAGAATCGGAACGGTGTCCCACCCAAGAATGCGGTGCTGGTAATCGTCGGACACCAGTTGGCTTCGATATGTTCAATGATGTAGTCGTTGCCTGTGAAATGGCTGACGAAGGGGGCCTTCGCCGGGTTATACATGGTGTCGGTCATGTCGCGCATCAGCACAACATTCTGACCTTGAGTGACCATCTGCCGAATCGAGAACGGTCGCCCCAGCACGCACATATTGGTATGCACGCCCATCACGATGACATTCGTAATCCCGCGTTGTTTCATCAAATAAAAGGCTTCCGCGCTGTCAGTAATTGCGTCACCTTCGGCGATTTCGATGGTGGCAATCTGCCGGCTCCAGGCGCGATGCGATTTGGGCTGGGGATCGCAGTCGCAGCCGCCATCCGAGTCATCAATGGGCAGCGCGCCTTCTTTCGCCGGGACGATTCGGATCCAACGTTCCAACGGGACTTTTGTGGCCACCACCGGCGCCTGCTGAGCCAGCTTGCGTTGGGGAGTGTCCTTGTAGAATTCCAGCGTATCGCTGGGGCAGTGGATGATAAGTACCCCCTGCTTGCGGGCCGCCTTGATGACTTCGTTCATGCGCGGAGCCATCTCGCCGACACGTTCGGTGGAGGGCGGGCACCAATGCTTGTCCCACATGTCACAGACAACGATGGCCGTTTCCTTCGGGTTCCATTCGAGAGTCTGCAATTGGACGGCGTCTCGCTTTTTGTCACCGTCACCTTTCACCCGCGAACGGGCGACCAAAGACAACTTGGGCTCGGCGTCCTTGGCGGTCGTCCAGTTGGGGTACAGAATGGCGAGCGATACAAAACAAAGCAGCGAAAAACGACGCATCGAGTGGTCTCCTCTGGGATGAATTGACTGCCAATCGACCCTCGACCAAATCAGCCGGCACGCGCTAGCGTCCGGTTCGACTGAGCACTCGAGTCGATTGTTACTCTGAACCGTGGGCTAGCGCTCAGCGGCTGATGGGCAAATAGCCAAATTGAGTTTTGCCTTCGCTAAACCTTCTTCTGAGCCGGCCATTTGTAGGCCGCAATGGAGTTCTTCCAGAAGAACTTTTCGTAAGCCGGTCGCCCCTTGCCTTTAAAATAGTCGCTGGCGATCTGCTGCACCTGCGGGTACGGGGCGTACCGCACGCTGACTGGCCAGTTGCTGCCGTACACCAGCCGATCTTCACCAAAGGCCTTCCAGACGACATCCAGCACAGGAACGTAAAACTGCACATCGTTGGTCGAGATCTCGTTGTCCCGGCGGGCACCTTCGACGAGCGCCGAGACCTTGCAGAACACTTTTTCAAAGGCCGCGCACGCCTGCATTCCGGCCACCCATTCGGCGGGCGGAGCTTTGCCATCAATTCGCACATTAGCCACGTGATTGATGACGATCCGTAGTTCCGGAATCAACTTCGCGACCTTCGCGATTTCCGGCAGCATATCGGGGCCGCCATTGATGTCGAGTTGCAGATCGTGCTCGACGAGGCGACGGACGTCATCCATGTAGGCCTTGTTCTCTAACCCCGCCTTGAGTGCCCCATGATTGACTCGCAGCCCCCGAAAACGCGGGTTCTTGGCGAATCGCGTCAGATGCCCGGCAAACTCCGGGGTTCCGACCGGAAGGTTCCCAACGAGGCCCACGACGAATGGATTGCGCTCTGCCAGGTCGAGGATCCACTGGTTGTCTTCCACTCGCGGACTGGCTTCGACGACGACAGTTCCGGCGACATGATACGGCTTGGTGAGTGCCTGGAATTCCTCAGGGAGCACCGCGCGGTACAGGACCTTGTCGTCTTTGCCGGGCCAGGGAGGGCCGTCTTTCCGCGTCGGATCGAAGAAGTGAGTGTGCGTGTCGATGATGGTATCGACCTGGTCCGCGGCCAATAGGCTGCCCGCGCCGGCTACTGCGCCCAAGGCCACCGTTCCTAAAAAGTCGCGCCGCGTGAATTGTGTGTTGATATGGTCAGCCACTGTGTTTCGCCTCTCAGGTTGCGCTCGCCCAACCGTGGCGGATGCTGCCAGCATCCGTACCAACGCTAGCGGCGTCGGCCACGGCAATCGGTGACCATCATAATCGTGTTCGCTTATGAACTCCACAAAAGAGAGTCGTTTGGACCCCTCCAGAAAAAGAAACAGCCCGGCTGCTAAGAAGCAGTCGGGCTGTCGAATCGCGTGATTCAGTCGTCGGATCTTGGTAATCGCCCGGAGGGCGGGAGGGTGAGGCTCCTGTCGAAATACAATCTTCGCTTGTGCCGATTGAAGACGTATTACGGCGTGTGCCTTTCCCTCCTGACTCTAAGCTTTCACGAAAGATGGTCTTAGAACTGATACGCCTTGTTGGTCTTGTCGAAGTCGATGTCCGTGAGACCCAGATTCGTTTTGATCTGGGTGTAGGTGTATTCTTCCATCAGGACCGGCTCGCCCCCTTCCTTTTCGGGCCAGCCATATTGCTCGACCCGAATCGGAAGTTTTGTAACGGTGTGCAAATACAAGCGGGTCTTATGGAACTTGAAGTGCTCGCGGGGTTGAGGATGAATCGTTTCCAGCATCAGGCACGATTCCTCGCCCACTTTCACATTCGCGAAATCCTTGACCACGATTTCCTGATACTGAGCTGCCGCTTGCCATTGGACGATGACCGCTTCCACCATCTTGGCCATACCTGCTTGTGTGATCGGATACCGATTCTCGGCCATGGCTTCTTTGCTGGTGGGAATGTAGTTGACAGTTCCCGCCAAGGAACGGATACCTGCGTCATGCCCCATCAACCTGCCTTTGTTCAGGCCGTCGACGTAGATCACTTCCCGGCCAGCATGCGGTTGCTCAAATTTCAAATAAACGCTGAACGGTTCGTGTCGGAACTTCGAGAACATAGTCTGCGTGAGCAGCTTGTTTTGAACCATCTCCTGCTTGAACAGGACCGCCGAATAATCCTTGATTGCCTTGACCGCCTGCAGGCTTTCCTCAGCCTTGACGACGCAGGGCTTCAAGGGATGGTTGTCGGCAACGGTCTTGGGCAGTTCTTTGAGGGTGGCAGTTGTCTTGCCTTCGGCCTCTTCGATCTTGCGGGCCATCTTCTCAGTTGGTCGAGTGGTCTTTTCGGCGGCTTTTGTCCGCGGCGGCTTTTTACTGCTGCCGGCGGCCCAACCATTCGACACGGTCACCCCGCAAATCGTCGTCGCCACCGCCAAGCTGATAGCAATGAACTTCCGCAGCCATTTTTGCGACCAGCAGCGTCGCCAGGTTGTTTGCGTCTTACGCATCTATCAAATCCTCAACACCGTATGAAGAGCCTGATCTATGATCAGCCAAGGCTCCACAATTTATAAAGGCGAGCACTCCATTGTGGATTGCCGTCGTGGCAAATTCGCCTGTCTCAGTTATCGACTTGCTGCGCGAAGCGACCGCAGGAGCGTCAGAGCGAGCCATGCAACATAACGCAGACACCAGCGCTGGACCAGCAGTAATTGCTACAACGGGCAAACTTCGTGTGTCCACCGCCAGATACGCAGTTTCTGTATTCTGCCACAAATGGCGATCTGGGAGAACATTCAGGTTTCAATCTGGTGAGCGGTTTTCTGATTTCGTCGCAACCTTCCCATTAGACGAAAATCCGCAACAATATGTGCAACGGAAGGTTGCGACACAGCAATCGAGAATCCCAAGTGCTTTCTAGAGAGGCGGTTTCCTGCGACTCATGTTTGGAGAATTTGCCCCTACACCGCAAGACGTTTATTTTCGAGTATTGGGAATCCCGTGTCGAATTCACCCGTCATTTTGGATTATCGCTGCTTTATTCGCCTTTCCTCGCGGGGGCCATTTGCCAGGCAGCATCGTTGTTGGCCTGCTGCTCAGCCGCATGACCTGTTTGTTTGTGTCGATTCTGGTACACGAACTGGGGCACGCCCTGCTGATTGACCGGGTGGGATTTCCAACGTCGATCACTTTGCACGCGTGCGGGGGTTATGCCGTTTATCAGCCGACTCGATCCGTTCGCCCCTCTGTGTCAATGGCCATCTCCTTCGCTGGACCGCTGGCGGGATTTATTCTGTATGGCATTGTCTGCGGCATTGAGTATCTCTTGTTGAGAAATGACGTGTTTCTCCGGATACCGCGAGCCTCCGCATATATCCTGCTCGATGCCATTGGACAACTGAAGTACATCAATCTCTATTGGGGATTGATTAATCTGTTACCGGTTTTTCCGCTGGATGGTGGCCAGATCACGCGGACCTGGATGGGTGCACGTTGGGGCATTGATGGAGTCCGCCAATCACTGGTGATCTCGATGATCGTGGCTGGCGCGGCAGCACTCTGGTTCTATCAAGAGAACGGGCACCAGATGCTCGACTTTCCGGTGCTCTTGTTTGGAATGCTGTGTTACCAGAGTTTCCAAGCCTACCAGGAGGTACGGCGATACTGATTGGCGGACCCGTGGCCGACGCTGCTAGCGTCGGTAATAAGCCGACACTATCAGCGTCGGCCACGGGACCCGCCACGATGGCGAAAATCGAGATTAGCGCCTAATCTGGGGTGGATCAGCGTTCCATTTCCAGTCACGAAACATCTGTCGGGAAAGCATCTCGCTCATGGCCAACGATACGGCGTTTCAATTTGCGGCAGCGAACCTGCGATTTGGCAGCGGTTGCACTCGCGAAGTCGGCTTTGATTTGCAGGACTTAAAGGTCAAACGAGTGCTGGTCGTGATCGACCCGGCGCTCGTCAATTTGCATCCGGGGATTACAGTTCGTGACTCGCTGGAGGCCGCCGGAATTGATGCGGTCTTTTTTGATCGAGTTGAAGTCGAACCGACGGATCTCAGTTTTCAGGCGGCGGCCAAAGTTGCGGCTGAAGGCCGGTTCGATGGGTTTCTGGCGGTCGGCGGAGGCAGCACGATCGATACGGCCAAAGCCGCGAATCTGTATTCGACCTATCCCGCGGACTTTCTCGACTACGTCAATCCGACGATCGGGCGCGGCAAGCCCGTTCCGGGGCCGCTCAAGCCGTTGATTGCCATCCCGACGACCGCCGGCACAGGCAGCGAAACCACTGGTGTGGCAATTTTTGGTGACGCCTCGAAGCACGTGAAAACGGGTATTTCGCATCGTTATCTGCGGCCGATCCTGGGACTCGTCGATCCGGACAATACGCGTACCCAACCGGCTGCGGTGGCCGCATCGGCGGGTTTGGACGTGCTCAGCCATGCGCTGGAATCCTACACGGCGATTCCCTACACAGCCCGAGTGAAACCGAACAAACCTTCCGAGCGCACCGCCTACCAGGGGACCAATCCGATCAGTGATGTGTGGGCCTTGCGGGCCTTAGAAATGGTCGCCGAGTACCTTCCGCGAGCCGTCGCGGACATCACCGATGATGAAGCTCGCGGGCAGATGTTGCTCGCGTCGGCCTTCGCGGGGATTGGATTCGGCAATGCCGGAGTCCATCTGCCCCACGCGATGGCCTATCCCGTGGCTGGGATGGTTCGTGACTTCCATCCAGCCGGCTACGCAACACGTGACGCCCTGATTCCGCACGGCATGTCGGTAATTCTCAATACGCCGGCGGTGGTGCGGTTTACGGCCTCAGCGTGTCCCGAACGCCATCTTCGCGCGGCCGCCGCACTGGGTGTGGATATTGCGGGCAAATGCAACGAGGATGCCGGAGAAGTTCTGGCCGATCGCATCCTGCATTATATGCAGTTGCTGAAGATGCCCCGCGGCTTGAAGGCGGTTGGTTACGCGGAAGCCGATATTCCCGAGATGATCCAAGGGACCCTGCCGCAAAGCCGCATTACAAAACTCTCGCCGCGCCCCGCGGGCGATGTGGAGATCGGCGAGCTGTTTCACAATTCGATGCAGCTGTGGTAGTCGACTGTAGCCTGACTCTCTGAGTCGGGTGTATTCAAATACGAAGAACCCGACTCGGAGAGTCAGGCTACAGGTTCGGCTGAAGCCTCACACATCACACCGGATTGCTGGCCTTCCACAGGTTCAGAGTCAGATGGGCCTGTCCCTGGTGATGGGCTTCATGCCAGGCCAGGAGTTGCAGAATCTGGCCGATATTCAGTCCACGTTCTTTCATCGCCGGCGGAATGATGCTGAGGTCGCTGTCCTGGAGCGTGCTGACGGTCTGCAGGAGATGGGTGCGGCTGGCGTCCAGGACATCCCGAACGCGATCGAGGGTCGGGATGTTGTCATCAACCGTACTGCCACCGCGAAACCGGGGCAGGAGATCTGGAAATCCGGCCACCGTGCCAATCAGTCGTTCGGTGGCGAACAATTCCTCGGTAATCCCGATGTGGACCAGTTGCCAGGCGATGTGAGCTCTACCGGGTCCCGGACGCCAGCCCAGGACCAGTTCGGGATTGGGCAATTTTGCGATCTCATCCAATTTGCCAATCGTCTTGTTGCGATTCATTTCCCATTGGGTGAGGCAGGTTTCGATAAAGCTCATGCAATATTCCTTCAGGAGTTTGGACGCAGTCGACTGGCCTAGATTCTCAAATCCTTAACATGAGTTTGCAAGCAGGCTGGCAGCCGACTGAGCAAGATTTACCAGTGTTGCGATGCAATAGTCTCATCTTTCAAGCGGCATGATTCGTGCTGTTGAAGAATTCCGTTGCTCAGAGTCGAGATCAGCACTCGGGGGACTGCTTGCGGATGCAAGCGTTTCCGAATCTCGCTACACTCTGCGGGCTGTCTGGCAGAATTGCCAGTCACTTGTGACGCGCTCAACACAAGAAATACATCAGGAGAAACTAATGCGGAACGTGATGACGTTGATCCTCGGTGGAGGCAAAGGCACGCGACTTTATCCGCTGACCAAGCATCGCTCGAAGCCCGCCGTGCCTCTCGCGGGTAAATACAGGTTGATCGATATTCCGATTTCGAACTGCCTTAACAGTGGTTTGAATCGCATCTACTTGCTAACTCAGTTCAATTCGGTCAGTCTCCATCGCCACATCCGCGACACCTACAATTTCGATTCGTTTCACCGTGGATTCGTGGAAATCCTGGCGGCTCAGCAGACCTTTGAAGGGACCAATTGGTACGAAGGGACCGCCGATGCCGTCCGCAAGAACATCCGCTACGTCCAGCAGCCGGGAATCGAACATGTCCTGATTCTGTCGGGCGATCAACTGTACCGCATGAATTACGGCGAGATGCTCGATACGCACATCAAGTCCGGGGCGGACGTCACCATCGGTTCTGTCCCCGTGACGCGAGATCAGGCAGCGGGTTTTGGAATTCTGCGTTCAGACAATACCGGTCGAGTCACGGGGTTTCTGGAAAAACCGCAGACCGACGACGAAGTCGAAATGGTGAAGACAGAACCTGCCTGGATCGATGCCCGAGGCATTCAAAGCAAGGGCCGCGACTGCCTGGCCAGCATGGGGATTTACGTCTTCAAGCGGGACACACTGCTGGATGTCTTAACGAAAACCGAATACCAGGACTTCGGCAAAGAGATTTTCCCGGTCGCCATTCGGACCCGCAAAGTTCAGGTCCATTTGTTTGACGGCTACTGGGAAGACATCGGCACGATCAAGGCGTTTTACGACGCGAATCTCGATCTGTGCAAACCCAATCCCCCGTTCCAACTGGTGTCTGCGGACGCTCCGATCTATTCACGTCCCCGATACCTGAGCCCCACACTGGTCGCTGGTGCGACCATCAAGCACAGCCTCATTGCAGACGGGTGCACAATTGGAGAAGGGTCGGTGATCGAGAACAGTATCGTCGGACTGCGCTGTCCGATCGGTAAGAACGTGACGATTCGCAATTCGATCCTGATGGGCTGCGATTTCTACCAGACATCCGCTGAAGTGGCGGCTGATCGAGCGGCTCAACGTCCCTTAATGGGCATCGGTGATAACGTGGTGATCGACGGTGCGATCGTCGACAAGAATTGCCGCGTTGGGGCGGGGTCTCGAATCGTCAACGATACCGGGATTCAGGACAGTCCTGAAACTCCCGAAGCTATGATCTGTGACGGAATCGTCGTCATTCCGAAGGATTCGACATTGCCCAATGGGTGGTTGTTGAAGTTGTAGAAGCGGATTGAGGGAGGGATCTCTCGGCAGTCCGGGGACACCCAGGTTACGGCAGACCGCCCTGTGGACGACGGTCGGGCTACACGAGATCCGCGAATTGCACTCGGTCCGGTCATGCCTTAAACTGTCTCGATGAGCCCATTTACGTACGATTTTGATGTAGTTGTGATCGGCGCCGGACATGCGGGATGCGAAGCCGCCCTGGCGTCAGCTCGATTGGGGGCCAAGACGGCCCTGCTGACCATGAGCTGCGATATGGTCGCCGCGATGAGCTGTAATCCGGCCATCGGGGGTATCGCGAAGGGCCAAATTGTTCGCGAAATTGACGCGCTCGGCGGCGAAATGGGCCGGGTGATCGATGCGACTGGCATTCAGTTCCGAATGCTGAATCGCACCAAGGGGCCGGCCATGCATGGTCCCCGGGCTCAGGCCGACAAGAAGGCCTATCAGTTTGAAATGAAGCGGCGGATTGAGGACCAGGAAAACCTCACTTTGCGCCAGGAAATCGTCGAACGAGTCGAAGTGATCGACGGCCAGGTCACCGGCGTCTGGGTCCGCGGCCCGGCTCTCTATCGCTGTCGCGCGGCGGTACTCACAACGGGCACGTTCCTGCAGGCCATCATGCACACCGGCGAGGCCAAAACAGCCGGCGGACGAGCGGGCGAAGGGACAACCAACAGCCTCTCGCAGTGCCTCACCGATTTGGGAATTGAACTCGCGCGATTCAAGACCGGCACCCCCTGCCGGCTGAATGGTCGGACCATCGATTTCAACGCCGTTGAACTGCAACCGGGTGACGACGAACCACAGCCGTTTTCGTTCCTCACGGACAAGATCACGCAGCCTCAGGTCCCCTGTCATCTGACAAAAACCAACGACAAAGTCCACGACCTGATCCGCCAGAACTTGCATCGCGCCCCGATGTACAGCGGACAAATTCAATCTCGGGGACCGCGCTATTGTCCGTCGATCGAGGACAAAGTCGTGCGATTTGCCGATCAGCCCTCGCACCAGATTTTCCTCGAGCCCGAGGGACGTAACACGCGAGAGTACTATTGCAACGGCATCTCAACCAGCCTGCCGCGCGACGTGCAAGAGGCCATGATTCACTCGATCGTCGGCCTCGAACGGGCCGAGATCATGCGCTACGGGTACGCCGTCGAATACGACTTTGCACCACCGACACAGCTCACACCAGCACTGGAAACCAAGTTGGTCGCGGGGCTCTACTTCGCGGGTCAGATCAACGGTACGACCGGTTATGAAGAGGCCGCCGGACAAGGACTGATGGCCGGCTGCAATGCCGCTTTGAAGATCGCCGGCAAGCCCCCCCTGATCTTGGAGCGCAGCCAGGCTTACTTGGGCGTGATGATCGACGATCTTGTCACCAAGGGTGTCGATGAACCCTATCGCATGTTTACGTCGCGGGCCGAATACCGCATGCTCCTGCGGCACGACAACGCTCATCGCCGGCTCACACCGCTCGGTCGCGCTGCCGGTTTGGTCAGCGCGGAACGCTGGGAACAACTCGAGCGTCTGGAAGCCGAAATCGAGCGGGCGAACGTCCTACTGGAAACAGCCCGAGCCAGCGGCATCATGCTGGATCAGATCTTGCGACGTCCGGAAGTCGGTTGGGAACAGATCTGTGAAATGTCTCCGGCCGCAGCCGGACTGCAGTTGTCGCCCCGAGCTGCCGAACAAGTCAGCATCGAGACGAAATACTCCGGCTATTTGCGACGTCAAACCGCCCAGATTCAGCAAATGGAACAAGTGCAGGGTGTCTTGATTCCCGAACACTTCGCCTATCACGCCGTGCCTCAACTGCGGGCAGAAGCGAAAGAAAAACTCGCGAATATCCGTCCCCGAAATCTCGGGCAGGCGGCACGCATCAGCGGAATTACTCCGGCGGATCTGGCGATTCTGATGCTCTACATCAGAGAGCCGAGCCGGCTGGCACTGTAGTCACTTCTTTGTAGCTTGACTCTCTGAGTCGGGTATTCCCATTAGTCCCATCCGTCCTATAAGCCCCATTGGTCCCATCAAAATCTATGGGACTAATGGGAACACTCCGACTCGGAGAGTCAGGCTGCAGAAAACCATCGACCTATATTGATGCAATCTGGAGTCAGCGTTCCTGCGGCGGTATACTCACCAGTCTGATTCCCGTCGAAACTGGCCGTAAGAGACCCACCGCATGTTGCGATTTGCCTCGTTCCTCCTGGTAATGCTCGCCGGATTGCCCGCCTGGGCGGCTGATGTTCCTGACTACGTCAAAGACATCAAGCCCATCCTGCAACGCCGCTGCTACAACTGCCACGGAGCCTTGAAACAAAAGGGGAATCTGCGTCTCGACTTTCCGGCGGCAATCCTGAAAGGGGGCGACGGGGGTGCGGCAATCGAACCCGGAAAGGCACCCGACAGCCTGCTGATTGCTGCCATCAATGGCAGTGATGGTCTGCGGCGGATGCCGATTGAAGGTGAGCCATTGACGGCGGAAGAAATCGCCAAGGTGACGGCCTGGATCAATGCGGGAGCTCAAGCTCCGGCTGAGCCGCCCCCGGCTGACCCGCGGCAGCATTGGTCGTTTCAGAAGCCGACGCGGCCCAGTTTGCCGGTCGTCGCCAACCCCGCCTGGCAACAAAATCCAATCGATACTTTTGTCGCCGCTGAGCATGAGCGAAAGGGATTAGTCGCCGGTCCTGAAGCACCGCGGCACATCCTGTTGCGCCGCGTGTATCTCGACTTGACCGGACTACCGCCGACACGGCAGGAAGTCATCGATTTTCAAAATGACATGTCCGCAGATGCCTATGCCAAAGTCGTTGACCGTCTGCTGGCCAGTCCCCAGTATGGCGAACGATGGGGGCGCCATTGGATGGATGTCTGGCGTTACAGCGACTGGGATGGGTATGGCGCAGAAGTCCGCGAAAGCCAGCCGCATATCTGGCGTTGGCGCGACTGGGTGGTCGAATCTCTGAACGCCAATAAAGGCTACGATCAGATGATTCAGGAGATGCTTGCGGCCGACGAGATTTCGCCGGAAGACCCCGGCAGTTTACGGGCCACCGGATACCTGGTGCGTAACTATTTTCGCTTCAATCGCCACATCTGGATGGACAACACCGTTGAGCACACCAGCAAGGCATTCCTCGGGATGACCGTGAATTGTGCGCGGTGTCACGACCATATGTACGATCCGATCGCGCAACAGGAATACTATCAAATGCGGGCGATCTTTGAGCCCTATGACGTGCGGACCGATCGCGTCGCGAATCAACCAGACGCGACCAAGGACGGACTCGCTCGAGTTTATGACGCGCACCATGCCACCCCAACCTTTTTGTTCGTTCGCGGCGATGACAAGCAACCGGTCCAGGATAAGCCGATTGAACCCGCCGTGCCCGCCGCACTGGGGGGCCAACCATTGAAGTGGGATCCTGTTTCCTTGCCGGCTGCGGCCTATTACCCCGGCGTTCAGAAGCTCATTCACGATGAAGCGGCAGCGGCGGCCGAAGTGGAAGTCAAACGCGTCGAGACTTTGCTGGCCACAACGCAGCAGAATCTTTCGATGGCCCGAAAGAAGTTGGCGGATTTCCAGTCAAATGCCGCGACACCCCCAGCTCCTACGGCCCCGATCTTGATCGACAAGTTTGCCGCCGCGCGACCTGAGTTGTGGAAGATGGTGCGTGGAAAATGGGAATACAAAGATGGCCGCCTGTTCCAACACGAACCGACCGACCTCAACAGCGAACTCGTCGCACTGACCACCGTGCCCCGAGATTTCCATGCCAAGTTCCGCTTCAAAATTACCGGCGGGAAGATGTGGAAATCGGTTGGCCTGACCTTCGACGCCGCGACCGACAAGTCCGCAGTGGGCGTCTATCTGAGTTCGGGCGGCTCCAAAGCGCAGCTCTATACTCTCACCAACGGTCAAATGACTTATCCCGCCGAGGCCGCGAAACCCCAGCCGTTTGCCCTTGGGGAAGAACACGAATTGCAAGTGTTTGCCCGCGATCAGCTCGTCAATGTGGCGGTGAATGGCCAGTTGGTGTTCGCCTACAAGCTGCCGCAGCCACGTATCGCCAACGGGGAATTTCGCCTGTGGACGTTCGACGCGACAGCCGAATTCCTCAGCATTCAAGTCGATGCGCTGCCCGCCGAAGTTGCGCTGGTGGAAAAGGTGACCGGCACTCAAGCGGTCCCTCAACCGATGCCCCTCAGTGCAGAATCGCTCGCCGCGGCCGTCAAGTTGTCAGAGCAAGCCCTAAGTCTATCGGAAGCGAACCTGGCGACCAGTCTCGCCAGCCGAACTGCAGTGCAAGCCCGCATTGCGGCTGACATGGCGACCTATACTCAACCCACAACTCCTGAGGCCCCCGCTCTTGCCGAAGCCGCCGTGAAGTTGGAACGAGAATTGGCACTCAAGCAAGCCCAGCAAAATCATCTGCAGCAGGAGCAAGCTCTTGCCG
>JAQGHS010000553.1 GCA_028291605.1 Planctomycetaceae bacterium
CGCAGCGAAGCAATGGAACTGCCGCTTTGGATTCCACAATCCTTTGTAACATTAGGACTCGCACTGAACGGACTGTTGATTCTGGCAAGCGCTATCCTGTCAACGGAAGAGAAGCCCGAACACGTCGGTATTGCCGTGGAAACCGAGGCTGCATGATTTACTTAGCTCACATCGCCGTTCCGGTGACTTTGCTCGTCCTGGGCATGCCGATCTTTCTTGTCTTGGTGACGTCGGCTCTGCTTGGAATCTGGATCGCGGGGGGGATTCCGGTTCAGGCCATTCACACAGCAATGTTCGGAAGTCTCGACAGCTTTTCGTTGCTGGCAGTGCCGTTGTTTATATTTGCGGGCGATGTCATGGCGCGCGGCGGAATTGCCCGCCGGCTCATCGAGCTTGTTATCGCGATGGTCGGGGGCGTCAGAGGGTCTCTGGCACTCGCCACGATTGGAGCAGCGTCGGCTTTCGGAGCGATGTCAGGATCCAGCGTTGCCTGTGTTGCCGCGATTGGAAAATTGACGCTTCCTTCGCTGGAGCGAAACGGATACGGGCGGCTGTTCGGGGTTAGTCTGATCACAGCCACCGGCGTGATCGACGTGATCATTCCGCCGTCCATTCCGATGATCATCTACGGTATCGCAGCGCAACAGTCTGTTACGACGCTTTTCCTTGCTGGTATCGTGCCAGGTCTCATCGTCGCCCTGGCGCTGTCGATCTATGTCGTCATCAAGGCGCGTGCTCAGCAAATTCCCGTGGAGGAAGCCCGAAGCTGGCCGGATATTCGCGCCGCCGGCAAACGGGCAGTTTGGTCGATACTGGCGCCCATCGTGATTCTTGGCGGGATCTACGGTGGTTTGTTTACGCCAACTGAGGCCGCCGGCGTCGCCTGCCTCTATTCAATTGCCATTTCTGTTTATGTCCATCGCGAGCTCTCCTGGAAAAACGTCTGGGATATCCTGCAGGAATGCGCGGTTCTGGTCGGGCAGATCATGATCATTGTGGCAGCTGCTGGAGCCTATTCCTGGTTCATTACGACCAGTGGCCTGGCAGGCGCCGTGGTCGACGTGATCAAGGAGCTTCATCTTTCGACCTGGATGCTCTTGCTCGTGATCAACTGCGTGTTGCTGTGCGTCGGTAGTGTACTGGAACCGCCTGCCGCTATATTAATTCTGATGCCCTTGCTTATGCCCGTGACGGCTCTGGCGGGAATCGACCCCATTCATTTTGGTATTGTCGTGACCGTCAATCTGGCGATTGGAATGTTCTTGCCGCCATTTGGGCTGAATCTGTTCGCCTCTCATGCCATCTTCAATACACCGCTGCCCGCACTCTACCGCGGCGTTGTGCCTTTCTTGCTTATTTATCTGCTGGTGCTTGCGCTCATAACCTACATACCGGCCATCACCCTGTATCCGCTGACGTGGATGAAATAGCAGTCATAGAAAAGAAGTCTTCGACGCGCGGGAGTAAACATGCATACGTCCTATAGGGACCTTCGCGGGTTCATCGACGAGGTAGACGCAATCGGCGCGCTTCGGCATGTGAAGGGTGCCGATCCCTACCTCGAAATTGGCGCGATAACGGAAGTCGCGGCGGGTTTGCCGGAATGTCCTGCGTTGTTGTTCAGCGATATCAAGGGATTTCCACAAGGCTATCGCATTTTCACGAACGCTACGGTTCACGCTAGGCGCGCAGCATTGGCGCTTGGAATCAGCACGTCATTGTCTCCGCTTGAGGCATTAAAAACATGGAAGCAACGCAGAACGTTGTTGAAGCCGATTGAGCCGAAGCTCGTCGAAACGGCGGCGTTCCTGGAGAACAGCCAGGAAGGCGATGCCGTCGACATGCGGAAGTTTCCCGCTCCACATTGGCATTTGAAGGATGGCGGGTCCTATATCGGATCTGGAAGCATTGTCGTCATGCGAGATCCAGACAGCGGGTGGATTAACGCTTCTATCTACCGGGTGCAGGTGCATGACCGCAATCGCGTGACGATCCAGTTCGACCATATGGGCCGCCACGGCAATATGATTGCCCGTAAATACTGGGATCGTGGCGAGAAATGCCCTGTCGCGGTCGTGAATGGCGAAGATCCAGCCCTGTTCATCTCGGGCTTCGAGTATTTACCCGAAAGTAGCTCGGAGTATGCTTTTGCAGGCGCAATTAAAGGCGCGCCTATTGAAATATATAACGGCCCGTTGACTGGTTTGCCGATTCCAGCACTGTCCGAAATCGTTATGGAAGGTTATTTGCTGTCGCCCGAGGTAGAGACTTTGCCGGAGGGGCCGTTTGGAGAGTTTACAGGCTATTATGCAGCGGATGCGAGACCTGCGCCGGTGATGGAAGTGGGGGCCGTTCATTATCGCAACGATCCAATTCTGCTCGGATCGCCGCCTATGAAACCTCCACGTTTTCATTTCGGTTTGCCGTTTCGCGCTGCCAGTATCTGGGGCGATCTTGAGGCGGCCGGTGTCACGGATGTCAAAGGGGCATGGCAACACGTCTCGCAGCTCATGACCGTGGTGTCCATTCAGCAGCGATATGCGGGTCACGCCAAAAGAGCGGCGCTCATTGCAGCGGCAAACAGTTACATGGGAAGGTTGATCGTGGTCGTCGATGAGGATGTCGACCCGTCAAATCTTGCTGATGTCATGTGGGCGGTCACGACCAGATCGGAGCCATCGGAGCAGGTCGATATTATCCGCGACGCCTGGAGTTCCGGACTCGATCCACGCATCCCGGCCGAACAGAAGCTAAAGGGCATAACGTCGAATTCGAAGATGATCATCGATGCCTGCAAGCCATTTGCTTGGCGCAATGAATTTCCTCCTTCTTCGGCGCTTTCGATCGAAGAAGCCCGATCGATCATGGAAAAGTGGTTCCCGGGGAAAATCTAACAATCAGATCAGACCTGTGACGAGCGAGAGACAAAGCCGGCCGCTTGCTCGGTGCGTCGTTGGCGGCGGCTCTGTGGATTCGGCCGTGTTAGTCCGTTGTGATCTTCGCGTTTTA
This sequence comes from Planctomycetaceae bacterium, assembly GCA_028291605.1. Classification (GTDB taxonomy): domain Bacteria; phylum Planctomycetota; class Planctomycetia; order Planctomycetales; family Planctomycetaceae; genus JAKFVC01. The sequence continues at coordinate 3,010 of JAQGHS010000553.1, forward strand.
AATTACCTTCCGCCATGCATCTCGCTCGCGCACGATGCGTTCGTCCATCGCGGCAGCAGGACCCGGCTGAGCAACAATGCCGAACCCGGCAAGTGTTTCCACCGCCTTCGGATCCCTCATGATTTCGCCGACATCGCGATTAATCTGAGCCAGCACATCCTGCGGCGTTCCTGCGGTCGCGCTGAGGCCGATCCAGCCATCTGCGTCAAAACCTTCGACGCCCGTCTCGGCAACGGTTGGAACGTCTGGCAACACCGCCAGACGGCTCTGACTGACAACGGCAAGTGCTCTTAACTTGCCTGCCCGTACGTGCTCAAGGTTCGTCGTAACCGCACCAAACTGCATGTCGACGCGGCCGCCCAAAATATCCAGGACTGATTGCGGGCCTCCTGTATAAGGAACATGCGTCATTGGAATGCCCGTCAAAGAGCGAAGCATTTCGGCGAACATGTGCTGGTTGCTGCCGACACCTGACGAAGCATATGTAATACCATCGGGACGACGTTTCGCCTCTGCCACCAACTCCTTGATATTTGAAACGTTGAGACTTGGACCGGTTACAAGCAAGAACGGCGTTATTCCCAACATGCTGACGGAGACAAGGTCCGTGCTCGGATTAAACGGCATCTTCGACGACAGCAGCGGATTCATCGTCAAGACATTGTTGGGCACCATAAGGAGCGCATGACCATCTCGCGGAGCCTTGGCGACGATATCGGAACCTATGTTGCTTGATGCACCAGGTCGATTTTCAACGATCACCGGCTGCTTCCATTGGACACTCAGTTTGTCGGTCATCAAACGAGCGATAACGTCGGGAGTTCCTCCCGGCGGGAAGGGAACGATCAGTCGAACCGTTCTGTTTGGAAACGTGTCGGCGAGAGCTGGAGAGGAACCCATGAGGGCTAAGCCCAGCAGCGACGTGAACAGAAGTCCGGCTTGAATACCTTTGGAACCGTTGATCATTGTCTCAATCTTTCTTTCCTTAAAATTTCTTATTCTGGCCCGAACTCGTTGCGACGCCAGGTGAAACGCTGACCGGCACCAGGATGGTCAATGTCAGGCGAGCCGTGCCCGCGAGGTTTGCAACGACCTGATTGTAGTGCTGCATCGTTCCTGCCGGCTCCACGAAGGATCGCTGACCTCCCTCTCGATTGAGCACCTTGTGCTCCGACCAGATAAGATCAAACTCAACACTTTCTTTGCGAAGCTCGCTTATCCAATGCATGAAGTCTGCATCGTCATAGATGTTGGCGTTAGCGGCCCGAAACTCGTAAGCGACACGTTTCGCGCGGTCCTTCCAATCGAGAGCTATCTGCTTGGCGGCTGGGTTCAAGAAAAAGAAATGGAGCAACGATTCCGGAGACTGCTGACTTAGCCAGGCGGGCAGGAGCTGCTCCGCAAGCTCGTTCCAGCAAATCGGATGCCAGAATCGATCGAGTACATAAGCGGGGCACGCAATTTGACGAACGCACGCCGCCAACAGCGGCATAGTTTCGAATTCGGGGCGTGCAGACGACTTCTCTGACTTATGACGACCTGCGAGTTCGAAGAGGTACTCCTGTTCTGCAGTTGTCATGCGCAATGCGCCTGCGAGTTTAGCAAGCGATCCCGCCGACACCGAAATATCCCGACCCTGCTCGATCCATGTAATCCAGGTGACGCTGAGACCTGCGAGCTGGGCGACCTCCTCGCGTCGTAGTCCAGCCGTCCGGCGCCAACTACTGATGTCTAAACCGAATGATGTCGGATCGAGCCGTTCCCTGTGGGCCCGCACGAATGCACCCAAAGCTGCTCGTTGGTCGCTGTTTAAAGTCATAAGATCATAGTATTTCTTATACTAGGAACGGTCATTATCTTAACTTGCCTTTCACGCACATCAAGCCGCCTCGAAGGTCGGAAGACGCCGATCAATATAGCACTCACATTGAGTTGCCTGACATGCTCTTCATCCCAAGCGTGCGAAGTCCGCATAGAACGCACGCATCTTGAACATTGAGACGACAGCATCCGCTCATTGTTTGAGCTTCGTATGGGTCCCTTATGAATGCAGAGCGGCGTAGCGATTGGATTAAATCTCGCGCCATTGGCCGTGGCCTTTGACGTCTCGCTAGTAAAACGCAAATTTATAGTTGAAACTTAGATCACGGTTGCCCTATCTTCTTATTCGGTGCCGTGCTCAGAATTCTTCGATCACAGGCCGAGTGAATAGGGCGAGTGAATAGGGGAAGCCGGTGGGCAAGCAAGAAGAAGTTGCGCGACGCATAGTCGAAGAGTTCGTACGCTGCGATATAAAGCTCGTTGCTAGTCTTCCTGATAATTGGATTGCTGAACTCATCAGCGAACTGGATCGCGATGAGCGCGTCCGCCATATTCCGGTCAATCGTGAAGAGTCCGCTATCGGACTATGCTCGGGCGCTTATATGGGCGGAATGGGTTCCGTCGCACTCATGGGTGCGTCAGGTCTGATGACGGTGCTCTACGCCATCACCAAGATCAACTATTCCTACGAAATTCCGCTTCTCCTGGTGACGACCTTGCGCGGAGCGCCGGGCGATCATCACAAGCACCACATATCGAATGGCCTTTATATGCAGCCGGTGCTGAACGCCATCAGCCTGCCTTACATGATTATCAACGAACCGGCAGACCTGGGAACAATCACGCGGGCGTATCACCACAGTCGGACATTCTCGCGTCCCACCGTCGTCGCGCTGACGCGCGATCTGCTGAAGTGAGGTGAGCGATGAAATACGTTGATTGTTTCCGCTTCCTCGCCAACCGCCGCAACGGACAGCTTGTTATTACGTCGGCAGGAAATTCAGGCCAGGCCTGGTGGGAGGCGACGCGAGATAGCGAAGCCAGCTTCTATCTTGATGCCTCGATGAGCCTGTCGACTTTGTTCGGCTCTGGGCTTGCGCTCGCGTTGCCGCATCAGAAGATCTGGGCATTCATGGGTGACGGCGCGTTTTGCATGAATCCCGGCATGCTCATGGTCGAGCGGCAACTCGACCTGCCAAATCTAGTGCATTTTCTGGTGTCGAACCGTGGCTATGGCGCGACCTCCAATGCGGAACTGCCGAACGCTGCGAATAATGATTATCCCGCTTTGGCCAGGTCCATGGGCCTGA
>JAQGHS010000563.1 GCA_028291605.1 Planctomycetaceae bacterium
TTACCCCCCCCGACCCCAGATTGCACGGTGACGTACGCCAACCGACTTTCGAACACGGCACATGACATAGGTACGAGAAACCTCAACTGAAGGGTGTCGACATGAAGCTTGTAAATGGCATCAACCATGCACCACAGCAGCGAGTTTCGCCCATCCTGTTGACGATAGCATTGCTCTCAACCAGCATCGTCTCGCACGCTGAAGATCCCGCCGAGCGTGTCGAATTCATCCACGCCCGGATCACCGATGCCTGGAAGAACTACGCCAAAGTTCTGACGTTCGGAAAGGGTCAGACATTGGCTCTGGTGGATGATGGCTGCAACATGTCCATGCCGGAATGGACCGCGATCATCGATGGACAGCCCAAGGTCCTGGTCTCGTACGACAGTGTCGATGGGGATAACGATCCCAAACATGAAGGCAAAGGCTATCACGGGTCGACCATCGGAATTCCCTCATCGGTGAATTACAACGGCAAGCGGGGGGTCGCGTTCAACGATCAAGTTGCGGTAATCCGTGCTCTGGAATGCTGTCATTGCAATGTCAAAGACAGCACCACTCTCGCGGCCGGCCTGCAATGGGTCCTCGACAATCACAAGAAGTATCGTATCACGACAGTCAACTTGGCTCCCGTTGACGACCTCGCTCACGACAAGCCCGTCCCTACCGAAATCGACGAAAAGCTCACGAAACTTCGCGAGAGCAATGTTTGGGTGAGTGCCCCGACAGGCAACCACGGATTCACGAACGGCATCTCGTGGCCATCGAGTCAACCGAATTGTTTCGCGATCGGTGCTGTACGCACCGGAAAGGACGAAGTCTATCTCGACCGCCACGCCAAGGTGGATCTGGTCGTCCCGGCCGCCGCCACAAGTTCCTCCAACGCGATCGCCTGCGGTGCCGCGATTCTCTTGCGCGAAGCCATCGAGAAAGCCAACTACGACTGGAAGGCCGACGGCAAGAATCTGCCCGAGGCCATGCTGGACATCATGCAGAAAACGGGGAAAAAGGTCGAAGATCCTGCCACGAACCGCAGTTATCAACGGCTGGATGTCCAGGCGGCCCTCGAACATGTCTTGGGCAAGCCGTAGACCTATCAACGAGTCGTATTTTGCCACAGAATGACACAGAAAAACACGGAACTAGAGGAGTTGCCATCTTCCCAATTCTGTGCCTTTCTGTGTTCTTCTGTGGCTAAAACTTCATCTCGTTATTGGTTGAAACGGTTGAATAACAGTTCTGCTCGAAACTGATCAGTAACACCCCGAACATGACGTGAGGCAAACATGGCCAGATTACAACTCGGGACGCTGGCAATAATCGCTCTTACGTTCGTAGCGACCGAATCGGATCTAGTTGCCGCACCGCCGCCGGGGCAACTCATCGGCTATACCGAACTGCGAACCAATCTGCCGGGTGGCCGTCACGCTAACATCAAGACCATGCGGGCCTGCGTCGTCAATACCGATGGTACCGCCCGGCGTGAACTCGCACCAGAACTCGCCCAGGAAGCCAACTCCTGGACACAGTTCGCCGGTTGGTCCCCCGATGGCCAGATCGCGGTGCTCGGGCGTGGCTGGCAGAGTCCAGAAAACGCCCTGTGGGAGGAAGAACACAAGACCTTCCGGTTCGTTCCCGGCGGGTGGCTCCTCGATAGTTATCTGTTCGAACTTGATACTGGTAAGGCAACGAACGTCACTGCAGTCGATCGTGTCAGCTTCTATAGCAGCGGCGTCTTTTTCTGGCCGAAAGATCCTGCAAAGTTGGGTTTCACCGCCTTAATCGACGGTAATTCGCATCCCTTCAGCATGGACCGCGACGGGCGCAACAAGGTCGATCTGACCAAGGGCTCCAAAGAGTTCGCCTACGGCTTCAGCAGTTCACGCGACGGGAAAAGGATCGCCTATCATCAGAACTATCAGGTCTATCTCGCAAATGCCGACGGCTCGCAGGCGACGAAGGTAGAAACGGGAAAGCCGTTTAATTTCGCCCCCACCTGGTCGCCGGATGGAGCATGGGTGCTGTTCCTTTCCGGTGAGCACTACAACTGCCATCCGCATCTCGTCAAGGCGGACGGCACCGGCCTGCAGAAACTGGCCGATCGAGCGGGCTATCGCGGAGTGATCGAGTTCCTCGACGTCCCCGACTTCCACGGCGGCAGCAGCGATGTCCCAGTCTGGTCGGCCGACGGGAGTTCGGTGTTTTACACGGCCAAGGTCGATCAGAACGTCGAACTCTTCCGAGTAACCCTGGAAGGCAAGACCGAGCAACTGACAAAATCCGCACCGGGCACCTTGCACTACCATCCGCAGCCCTCAGCCGACGGCCAGCGGCTCGCCTACGGTTCGAAGCGTGAAGGCATCCGGCAACTCTTCGTAAGGAACCTGGTCGATAACTCAGAGACGCGCATCACCAATCAGACCGTCGGTCACGGAGCCCTCTGGGCCCATTGGCAGCCGCGTTAATTTGGCATTTGGTTGTTGAAGTCAGTTAACGAATGGGGGCCACGGACTGGAACGTTCCACCGAACCTGATTTCATCGAAATCAGTCGAGTGATTCGCGTGGATTGAAATACCTACGAACCGGAAGTCCGGAACCGGGAGACGCATGGCCGCTGCGGTTGGCGAAGGTTCCGCGTCGAGCGGTGGATTGATCCAGACCACCGCGTCTTCGGGACCAGGCCGAAAGACGATCCGTGTGACCAGCAGAACAACCTCGCCGGATGGAACAGTGCTGGACCGCAGGTTCACTTCCGCACCAGTCAGCAGGCCGGCTGCCGTCCAGTTGCCCGATGGCGTGGCGCCCAATTTCCCGACGCGTAAGCCCGCCATCGATTTTGTTCCGATCACTAAATAAGAATAACGGTTGTTGTCGGCGGTACTCAGGGACGACTGTGCCAAAAAACTGAACCAGATCACAGAGCCATCACGCCCCAGCCCTCCCTCGCCCTGCATCGAGTCAGGAAATGCGCTGATGTTAAACCGACGAGTCGTAATTGAGCGGGGACTGGTCGCGGTTCGGAGCTGATGTCCCAAGGACTGCAGCACATTTCCCCGTGAGTCGGTGTAACCCAGCGGACCGAACTTCCGCATGTCTTTCGGCTCCCAAGGCACCTCCTGTTTCGCATAGTCCACAATCACCGCAACTTTCGAGTTAGTCTCCTGCCAGGGTTCGGACCAACCCAGACCTCCGGCGAGACCTTGTAATCCGCCAGAAGTCGGCCACTGGAAGTCTTGTTTTTCAGCCTTCGGCAGGACTGTTGCAGGGTAATCAAATCCTTCATAGGCATAGACTTTATTTAATGCACTTTTGGACACAACACTGGAGATTGACCATCCAACCCAGCCCACAACGCCGACGACCAGGCTGCAGGCAATGAATACGATGAGCGCAGTACGTCGCCCAAAACGTTTCTTTTGAATGGGAACCGAAAGACCGTCCACCATCAGTGCCGCATGCCCCCGCGTGAGAGCATCAAGCCTGGAATCATTGAGAACCGAAAGATCAGACGCACCTGGAAGTATCCCGGCCTGCAGCCGAACGCGGAGATAGGAGTGCAGGAAAATCCGATAGAATGCTTCATCAGCACGTTTCGGATCCGCCTTGATCCAAGCAGTCAGCGCGTCGGCTTGCTCGTCGGTGAGAGGTTGACGGTCCAGGTGGGCGTCGATCAGCTCAATGGCCTCAGCATCATCCATGGGAAGTCGGAGCACCTGCCAGAGTGGAACGGATACAGGAAATGAGTGCTGACCTGATCCGCAAAAGAGCAATTCGGACGGCTCCCGGTGTCATTTCGAGTCTACCGCTCATTTCTTGCGGCGTCAAATCTTCGAAATACCGCAGCTGGAGCAACTGGCGGGAACGTCCAGTCAAACTCGTCAGGCACTTTTCCAGCGCCCATTTTTCTTCCGAGAGTACTGCCTGCACGCGTTCGCACGCTTCTCCTAAGGCATCAATTGAATCACCGATAAACTTCACCGGACTTCGCTCACGGGCCCGATAAAAATTGGCGATCTTGATTTTTGCCACCCACAGAGCCCACGGGAGAAATGGTCGCGACAGATCATAATCATCGAACCGTCGCGCAACTTCTGCGGCCACTTCCTGTAGTAAATCCTCCGCATCCGAAAACTGCGGCGTCGATGCGACCAGGAACGCCGTCAGCGCAGGCTGTGCCTTCACCCAGCTCACGGCCAGAAGTTCGCGAGAATCCGCTCGCGACAAATCCCGAACCAAACGCGACTTCGCTTCCGGGACCGAATCAGGAAGATTTTCCATATCCACAGGTCCGAGTTTCATGGAGCAAGTCACCTGGCACAGGGGCATTCTATACAGAGTCAGCCCCAGTAATCAGGTCTCTGACACAGCCTCCGTTCCGAACATCTTTCTGCCAACGGGGTTGTGAGTACGACAGCCACATTTATGGATCCGTGAAGATCTGCATGCTCGACTCAAGTCACACCGCGACAACACTCAATTTAGCAGCGGGGTGTTAAGTTTTTATGAACTCCGAATTTGCGGCGTAACGCACCAGCCACCCGAGCGACATACTGTCTGCAGAGAAACCTATGTGGGCGGTTCCGAGCGAATTGCTTTGTAGGACATTCGGAGATTGTTTCTTCGTTTTGTCGACGAGCCTTCCTTACGTAAGCATGGTGTATTCGTCGATTCCGCTTGATATTTTTCGACGACGCAATTGTTATGGAGTTGACTTCGATGTCCAGTCGTTCAAAGACCGGGTTTACGCTGATCGAGCTGTTGGTCGTCATTGCGATCATTGCTGTTCTGATCGCTCTGTTGCTCCCGGCAGTCCAGCAGGCTCGTGAGGCTGCCCGGCGAAGTCAATGCAAGAACAACCTCAAACAGTTCGGGCTGGCACTGCACAACTACCACGACGTTTTTAACAAATTGCCCCCTTTCGGCGGCGGGACGGGAAATCTCAGCAGTGGTGGCGAGCGGTCTCGTCTCAGCGGAATTGCATTCCTGTTGCCGTATGTTGATCAAGGGGCGATCTATCAGGAAATTCAATCTCTTCCAGGAGACAATCCTCCCTACAACAACAACGTTCCCTGGACGCGAGTCATTCCCATCATGCTGTGTCCCAGCGACACGGGACAACAGGATCCAAACACTGCAGGGAATACCCGCGGCAAGAAGAATTACATGTTTTGTGCCGGGGACAGCCACGCGGGAAATGGTTGCGCGAGACCTGCCTTTCCAGTTGCCACGCAGAGCCGCGGACTGTTCTCTGCTCTGACATGCTACGGACTCCGTGACGCGACGGATGGCGCCAGCAATACGATTGCCATGGCAGAGATGGTTGCCGCGGACTCAACGAACGGTCCGGGGATCATTGCCAAGACCGTTTTGGGCGCGGGCACAGCCAGCCCCGCGGCATGTGCTGCGCTCTGGAATGCGAGCTCGAAGTCCTATCCGGGTGGCGCCTACACGGGCGAGCCCGCGCGATCTTACCGGTGGGCTGACGGCGCCGGCTCATTCACTGCGTTCTCCACCGCGGTTCCGCCAAATTCAGCCAGTTGTTTCAGTAACGGGGGAGGGACCTCCTATTGCGACGGCATCTATAGTACTGAGAGTCGTCATGCTGGCGGAGTGCAGGTCCTGATGGCAGATGGTGCCGTACGTTTCATCAGCAACTACATCGACACTGGAAATCAGGCGGCGCTACTGCCAGCAGTGACGACTTCAACCGCCAGTCCGTATGGTGTGTGGGGGGCTTTGGGGACGCGTGCCAGCGGAGAAGTCGTCAGCGAATTCTAAACGTCCGAGTTCACGGACCGTTGCCTGTCGGGATATTCGTCCCGATGGTCGTCACCACAGATTCGTCTGGATGGCGGTCTGATCGGCGAGGGGTTGTGAACCGATTGAAAGTAGGTAGAAGCGCTATGTATCGAGCGCGAGCTCAAGAACTGCTGGTGGTCATGACATTGGTCCTCTCTGGCTGTGGAGAACAAGCAGATCATTGGAAGGACGCCCGCCCGGAAACCGCACCGGCCAGTGGGATGGTGACTTTTGACGGCGAACCACTAGAAGGAGCCGTCGTCGTGTTCCAGCCAACCGCTCCTGACGGGATCGGTGCGTCCGCATTGACCGATGGTGAAGGGAAGTTCGAACTCAGAACCTTCCCGCCCGAATTAGGGGCCGTGCCGGGAAAATATGCCGTCTCAATTATGAAAACGGAGATGCCCAAGCGGCCGTCGTCTAGCGCAGGAAACGTTGACGACCCCGAGCCGATCCACGTGGTTTCGGTGATTCCTCAAAAGTATGCCATTCCGACCCAGTCGGACCTCAGCGCCGAGATTCCGGAGTCGGGAACGGACACTCTCGACTTTGAACTCAAAAAATGACCATTTTCCGCCACTGTCATCGTTCCGCTCCCCCGCCACCGCCAAATCTCTGGCATGCCTTTCCGCATTTCCCCTTTGAAATTCGCCTCAAAGCAGATGCGATCTTCCAAAAACCAAGGTGTTAAAGACAATACTGGATTTGACAAATGACTTTGAAGTCATTTATCCTTCAGGGGGTGTGGCCTCTGGCTGCACCAGCAATGTGACGTCATCGGCAAGGCTCGCGAGGGGCCGGTGATTTCTCGGCGTCGTGAGTCTGATTGCCCGGCGGCTGGCCCTTTTGGATCGATCAAGTATGAGTATTCGAGGTACGGTCCCATCCCTACGGTGGTCCGGTTGCGGAGTCTGTTTACTACTCGTGGTGCTGACGTCCGGCTGTCAGCCTGCAGCGGCCCAACCCACCGCTGGGCCTACTGCTCCGTCCGTGCGCGTCGTGCCGCTAGTCATGCATGATGTCGTGGACTTCGAGCACTTTACCGGGCGCACCGACGCGATCGAATCCGTTGAGGTCAAAGCCCGCGTCACCGGCTATCTGATGGAGATCGGATTCAAACCGGGCGACGAAGTGAAAAAGGGGCAGGTGCTGTTCAAGGTCGACCCCCGCCGGTATCAGGCGGAAGTGGATCGGGACGAGAGCCAGGTGCTGATGTCTCAGGCCCGGCTGAAGTTGGCCGACTCCGATATGAAGCGGGCCAACGATATCATCAAGACTCCAGGGGCGCTCAGTCGGCAGGAGGCGGATCGGTATATTTCCGCTCAGTCGGAAGCCCTGGCCTCGCTGAAGTCGGCTCAAGCCATGGTCGAGATGGCCAAGCTGAACCTGAGCTTTACCGAAGTCGTCGCTCCCATCACCGGTCAGGTGGGGCGTAATCTGCTGACGGTTGGCAATCTGGTCGTTCAGGATGAAACGCTCCTAACCACCATCGTTTCTGAGGATCCCATCTTCGCCTACTTCGATGTCGACGAACGGACCATGTTGCGCCTGCAGAAGGGGATCCAAGAAAGGAAGTTCAAGGATGCACACGATATCGAAATCCGGTTCGGTCTGGCCAACGAGCAAGACCGGTTTCCCCACGTGGGCAAATTGGATTTCGTGAACAATCGCATCAATGCTTCCACCGGGACTCTGCAAATGCGAGCCGTCATCTCGAACCCCGTGCAGCCCAATGGTGGTCTGCGGTTGCTGACTCCGGGGATGTTCTTGCGGGTTCGACTGGCTGTGGGTGATTCGCAAAAAGGCCTGGTGATTCCTCAAGCGGCGATTGGTTCGGACCAGTCGCGCAAGTTTATTCATGTGGTGACCAAAGAGAACAAGGTGGAATACCGGCCCGTCAAGGTGGGACCCATTCAGCCCGATGGACGGCAACTGGTCGAACCGATCCCCGTCGTGCGCGATGAGCAAG
>JAQGHS010000576.1 GCA_028291605.1 Planctomycetaceae bacterium
AGTGGAATCTCTTGTGATCGCTGACCTAGGGTAGCCGCGGCTACGCGGCAACCCTAGGCTATTTGACGTATCCCCTTTGGGGAATTGCCGTTGGAAGTTACTCGAAAAAATCCGCTACGGCGTTGCCTTGCGGGGGTCGTTCCCTCGCTTTTGCACAACATTCGACGGGAAGTTCAGGGGTAGTGCAGAAGCGTGGGAACCACTGGGACAAGCCCAGTGGCGGAAATTCACATTACCGAATAGTCACCGGCATCTCCACCGTCACCGTCTGCTTGGCAACATCGTCATGCACATAGAGCAGCAACGTGTAATTCCCGGCCTTCAAGCGAGCAGGAATCGACAGCCACTGCGACAGGTGCCGTGAGTCCCGCGAGACCTGATTGACTTCTGCGGCACTCTGCTTGTCAGTGTGATAAGCCACCTTATTCTGAGCATCACGGAGCTCGATATGCGAGGTGGTCCGTGTGATCGAATCACCATTCCGTTCGATCTTTTCCAGTCCATCCAGTTCGGTCTGAACCACCAGATGCTGCCCCCGGCGCAGATCTTGGGCACTGATGACGGAGGCCTCATCCCCCGAGCGGGCATCGCGGGTGAGTTGGAATTCGCGCACGCTGAGTCGTGACACGGCTGCATCCACCTTGGGCGAACGCGTGCGGCCAACGCCGCTCATCTGCTTGTTGACACCGGGGAAGCCCAGGTCCGATTCCTCGGGGTCTCGCAACCGAGGCAACGGTCCCGGCAATTTGGTCGATGGACGATGGGCACTGCGATCAACGCCATTCGGCAACGATTCATCGTCGTCTTCGATTGCCGGTGTGTGGCCGGGGCCTCGGTCTAAATTCTCATTAGACAGGCGCGGCCGCGGAAAGGCCTCGACCGGAGATCGTTCCATGCTGCGTGTTGATGGTTGGTCGTCCGACACCACTTCCGGGGTCTGCAGATCGACGAACTGCCGGCGACGATCGAACTCGTCGGTACGTTCGGCAACTCGCGGCAAGGGAGTCGCGAGCGGTTCCGGTGGGGGCGGCGGCGCAACAACCGGGGGCCGGGTGGAGGACCGCGATTCCAATGAGACATCCATCTCCTCGGCAGCGGGGGGAATCGGCAACGGCACAGCTTCTTCCTCGGGTGCCGGACTCTCGTTCGCCCGGCCCGGTGGCAACGGCGGTGGCACGGGCAGCCCTAGCTTCGATTCCGGTGCGGGTCCCGAAGGAACATACAAACCACGCGGGGAATTCGGCGAATACGGGGAACCTGAAGGATCAGCCGGAATCGGTTGATAATCAGGTTGTGCTTCGGTTCGATTCCAAAACGGCTGTGGCCAGGCTTCCGGCCAGACGTTCATACGAGCCCGCGGAGCTCGGCCTCCCCGCCCTGCCGCGCAACCCGTCAACAGTGCCGCACAGGCCAAACCCGCGATCAGCGAGTGATAGTATTTCCTACGGAACAGCATGATCTCTCCCTAAAGACGTGGGAATCCCGCGTCTGAGCAGGTTGCAAACAATTGCTGCATGGCCTAGAAACCGCAAGCCCGTGCAGATTGTCTCCTCAAGAGAAATCGGATCATCCCGCAACGCTGGCACATCAGATTCAGCACGACTGACAGGACTCGGCCAACCCGGCCCCCGGTTATGCTTAGCGCGCCAATCCTTCGTGATATGCCTAATGCAAGTGATCTTCGCGTCGTGCAGAGATTGACGTTTGTAGCGACTTTTAGGCCGTTCAAAGGACCGAGTAGCAGAACTCGCCAAGAGTTCTGGCTATGCAGCAGACAGTCCCCGAATTCCACTTGCCGCGGTCAAAATGGGAAATGTAAAATCCGGTCAAGACGGTACCGGGTTGGAGCGGCCTCACGGCGCTTTCAAACCACCAAGTCACGGACGATTTGCGACACACGAAGGAGCGACCGCATGTTCGACATTCATCAACAACTCTTCGATGAAGATGGGAATCAGAACGACTACGACATCTCCGACTATATCCACGAACTGTCGGATGCATTCTCAGACTCGCCGGAAGCCAAGCCGATCATGGAGGCCTGCAGACAACTGGGGTGGTGCGAAACGATGATGGACCTGTCCATCAACCACCTCGGAAACACGCCGGCTGAGATGACGGTGCATGATTTCAACGAAGTGGTCTACGAACTCATGCCACGCAAGGTGACGACCGAGCCGGAAAATGCCGGCGAGATCATCGCCGAATTGAAGGCCTTCTGGAAGTTTATCGCCCGCCAGTATGGTCTGAAAAACGCTCAGGAAATCTACGACTCGATCGATGATTCTGCAGCGAGTGATCTAGAAGCGGAATTTGGGGACTCATCCAACTTTGGCATGGCCAAGTCGTTCTTCACGATGGGGCTGGCTGCCGGCTACGACATGACTACCGAGGCAGGCCTGCACGCCTTTCAAGCCGCCTTTAATTCCCGAGGCTCGACCGTACCCCTGCCGGGCTCAGACCCCCGGAATCCGACAATGGTCCATGTTTTTGATTCATTCGGATTTGAGAATACTCGTCCCCATCACGGCGCAGTCTTGAAAAAGAAACGTCTGGAAAAGAAACGCCAGCGAGCCGCCAAGAAAAAGAATCGGCGATAGTCAGTTTTGGGCTCCAGACGACCGAGTTGCAATCGAGTTGGATCACTTGGACTTCAGGTCAAAGTTCTGCTGGTTGGAACCCGGCCTGACGACGAATTCCAAGGTCGACTGCGTGTTAAATTGTGCTGGAATATACGACTCGATGTTTTTCACCGAGCCAGCAGCCGACGGACCGCTGGGCCCCGTCCCTAGCCCTTTGACCTCAGTCGTTCCAGTGACCCGAGTCGCGGTGATCTCGACGCGGTGCGACCCCGGAAGGGGCCCTTTGTCGCCAGAGATCTCGTACTTGCCCTGTTGAATTCTGCCCCCGGTGGAAGGTCCCTTCGTATTGCCGGAGGGAACGAAGGCGATCACTCCGTCCTCGACTGGCTTGGCGTCGAAGGAGACCGTTCCCCACACACTGGCTCGTCCGTTGGAACCGCCCCAGCAACCGGCCAGGCCCAGCACTAGAATCAGACAGAATCTCCAGGCCACGTCATTCGGTGAAGACATCAATCGCTCCCTGCTTCAACACAAACCCAACGACAATTGCTGGCTATCGAGCGGCTAAAGTAGCCTTCACGCTCCGCGTGAAGATAGCCGGGCGCGCGGCAAACGTTGGATGACTTAACAGCTTGTTCGCGCGCTCGGTCCTCTTCACGCGAAGCATGAAGGTTACTTTCTCGCAATGGCCACTCTAAAACTCGCCGAGGACGTTTCCGTCGTTATGGATTCCGAAGTTCTGCCAGATCGTCAGATTAATATTGTCACTGACGAAGCGGACGGAGCCATCACAGAGCAAAGTATGCACTCCGCCCGCATGCCGGCTGCGGGACGAGAGGATCACAGCCCGGTTGTTCCAAGCTGTATACATTCCCGTACACGGTGCGTAGGTTTGACTATTACAGGCCGCACCGGATCGAAAGTTATCGGGAATTCCCGTGTTAGGTGTTCGGTTATGCTGATACAGCGGCCCCTCGGGATAGTGCATCACTCCTCGGAAGTCATCGGCCGGAGCCTTGACCAATTCGCTGACCAGCGCCGTGTTCGAACTGCCATCGATGATATCTCGCATCCCGCGGTTCACTCGCGTTTCGAACATCGCCACGGGCCCCCGGGCGGGAGCGCTCGGATTGACGTCCAACGTATTCACTTGCGGCCCGATACCATTGTTCCCGGCATAATTTCCGCGGCCGTAATAGGTCAAGGAAGGACCGGTATTCGGATCCGAGGGACATTGGAATCCAGGCACCAGCGTTTGCGAGATCGTCGAATTGCTGTTGGGCAACGTCCCGAAGTCTTGTGTCAGGTTTTGAGTGTTGTACAAATTGGTCAGTTCCAGATAAGGGTAAATTGACAAGACCCAGGTGTTTTCAGCCACCGAGCCAGCAAAGTAATACCCATTCGGAAACATGTTGTGTACGTCGTGATAATTGTGCAGTGCCAGCCCAATCTGTTTGAGATTGTTCTTGCACTGCGATCGCCGAGCCGCTTCCCGAGCCTGCTGGACAGCCGGCAGCAGCAAGGCGATCAGGACGGCGATGATGGCGATGACCACCAACAGCTCGATTAGTGTGAAACCTTTTCGAATGTGCATATTGTTCTGCCTCGCGATTCCAAGAAAATGAGAAACGATGAACTTGGACCGAACGAACAGATAAGAGATATTTAATATATCAGGTTCTTCGCCGCAGGCGTCAAGCTCGCTTGAGGGGAATTTGGGACTCCTTCGATTTCTCGGACAACCCGTCTTGCAGCCCCCACAGAGGCATCTCCATGCGAACTTTCAGCCGCGTCATAGTGGCAAAGCGAACCTCATTTTCTCATCGTCACCTACGCGAAGACGTGACACTGATTCGATGTAAGCGATAACATATCGAAGCTCATTCATCCTTCAGGAGAGTCACCCGATGCTTCGTCAGTCACCCCCTGCCGCACCGTTGCTCTATCCGGAACATTCCGATCTGTCTTACTACCTGGACCCGAACGGGTACCCGCGCCCCATCCTGACGCCCGGCGACTGGCAGATCCGCAGACAACACGTCATCGCCCACATGCAACAGGTGATGGGGAAATTGCCCGATCGCAGCCAGCGCGTCCCCTTGAACCTGCAGCCGCTGGAAGAGGTGCCGCTCGAAGGCCTCATCCGCGAGAAGATCGAATATCAAACCGAAGCCGACACACGGGTACGGGCCTACCTGTTTCGCCCAGCCAAGAAGGCCGCAGAAAAACTGCCGGCGGTCCTGTGTCTGCATCAGACGATCGGCATCGGCAAGCAGGAACCGGCGGGACTGGGTGGCAGCCCCAACCTGCATTACGCGCTGCATCTCGCACAGCGCGGCTACGTAACGCTCGCTCCCGACTACCCGTCGTTCGGAGACTACAAGTACGACTTCGCCCCGGCTCACGGTTACATCAGCGGATCGATGAAGGCGATCTGGGACAACATGCGAGCCATCGATCTGCTGGAAGCCCTGCCGCAGGTGGACCCCAAACGTATCGGTTGCATCGGCCACTCATTGGGAGGCCACAACACGATGTTTACCGCGGTCTTCGACGAGCGAATCAAAGCCCTGGTCTCCAACTGCGGCTTCACCCGTTTCCCGAAGTACTACGGCGGGGCGCTCAAAGGCTGGACCAGCGACCGCTACATGCCGCTGATCAACAAGACCTACGCTAACAATCCGAACCTCGTCCCCTTCGACTTCCCCGAGATCGTCGCCGCCTTCGCCCCGCGCGCCTTCCTGGCCAGCTCACCCAAAGGGGACAGCAACTTTGAGGTCTCCGGCGTCGTCGACAGCATCGCCTCGGCCCAGCGCATTTACGACTTGCTGGGAGTCTCCGACCGGCTACAGGCCAACTATCCCGATTGCGCCCACGACTTCCCGGAAGAGGTCCGCAAGGTGGCGTATGCATTCTTCGACCGACATTTGCAACCGTAGAAACTACCGTAGGACGGGCACTCTTGCCCGTCTCTGATTTCGAAGCACCAACACAGACGGGCCAGAGTGCCCGTCCTACAGATCATTATGCCCATACCAACAGAACTGGAAATCAACCCTGTTCCTGAAGACTTAGATGGCCAATGGGCCGTACGGAATTTCCTCGGCAAGAGTGTTGACGATGCCGAGTTGATGTTCCGAGAGCAGTCGAATTTCCACGGCGAAGACCTGATGTTTATGGGACCGGTCGCCTTCCGGTATTACATCCCGGCGGCCTGCCGTTATGTCCGATGTCAACTGCCGGATCGCTTTCCCCTCTTCATCACGGAGTTTGCTGGAACGATACAATCCCGCCTGGAATTCGATCCGGAAGAATTGATATCCGTCGCCGCCGAGTTGGCAGAAACGTGCGCGGACATCCTTGCACGATGCACGCGTTTTGAAGAGTAAGACGAGTTCCTGCGAGAGATAAAATCCCAACCGGGGCTCTACGGCGTCGAGCAAGTCGACCCCGATTGGAGGAGTTCGCTCCCCGACTTGCGGGGACAACTGGCCGATTTGATTACCCGTTTGAGCGAACTGACGCGGCCGTAAATCGGCCTGTAGCGTAACGTGGCGCAAAGCCGGGGTCGGGCGTTCAAATTTCAAATTTGGCCTATCGATTGGACTCCCAAATTCCAATTGATGTGCGGCCAAATTTGAAATTTGAACACCCGACCCCAATTCGAGTATCTCTACAATAAATGCCGGTTCTTAATCCGCAAATACTCATTGACCAGTGGTGCTGTTAAGTCCTCAGGAAAACTATCCAGACACAGCACGCCCGCATGCCGCAACTCCATCAGCGTCTGGTGCCGCCACTTGAGAATCTCAGCCGCGGCGGCGGCCTTAAACAGGGCCGCGCGAGAGACTCCGTCGGGAACGTCATCATCCGCCGACGCAATGGTGGGGATTTTGGCCAGAGGCTTAAACACTTCCCAGTCCCTCAGAAACACGGCCAGTGGTAAGTGTTGTCCGACCATGGTCGCCAGGTGCGATCGGATTTGATCGGCCTGGCGATCATCGAGGACATTGGAGATCAGAATCACCAAAGTCCGCTTGCGGCAATGCTGCTGCAGATGCAGGCAGGCGGTATCCAACTGCGACTCGACGAATTGGGGCTCCACGTCATGCAGCGCATGGACGAGACGATTGAGTTGCCGATGCCCCCCTGCCGGTCCGATCCAGCGGACGACTCGGTCACTGAAACAGAGCAGACCGACCTGGTCCTGCTTGGCCAGAGCCACGTAACTCAGGGTCAGTGCGGCGTCGATGGCCAGGTCGAGCATGGACTGTCCATCCGCCTCGCTGACCATCATCCGGCCGCAATCGAGCACAAACAGGACGCGCTGACTCTGGCTGCTCTGGAAGTCGCGCACGGTGAGTTTCTGTCGTCGGGCCGACGTTCGCCAGTCGATGAATTTGAATTGATCATCGGGGGTATAATCACGCAGCCGTTCGAACTCGTTTTCGAAACCGACCCGGCGGACTCGGCGGACCCCCAACAGCGACATACGATTCAGGCGGGCGTACAACGCATACCGGCCAATCTGCTTGAGTGCCGGATAGACGCGCAGTTCGTCCTGCACGGGCAGACGGATCGTGCGGCACCATAATTTCCAGCGGCTTTCCACTCGCAGATAGGCGTATTCGAGGCGATACGTTCCGCGGCGGTGCGGTGTCAGAATGTATTCGACGCGCAGCCGTGAGCGACCGGGCAGTTGTTGCGAAAACTCGCACGGATCCTGCGTCATCCCCGGCAACTGGTCGTCGCGTATCACAACCACTTGTGTGTGCCGCGAATGATTATCAATCAACAAGGCAACCGCATGCCGCTCGCCGCGCGAGGCGACCCGCGCCATCTCGCGGCGCACGCTGAAGGTTTTTTTACCGGGCAAAAAACAGAGGTCGGTCAGGGCGAACAACAGCGCGAGCGTATCCATCGCCGCGACCAGCGGCCACGCGGTCGGACTGACATACAGCAGAAAACTCGTGACCACCGGTAACAGGACCAGCAGGCACAAGGGACGGCGCGGCGAAATCATCGGCGCGGTACCTCAATCGTCTTGAGCAATGAGGACAAAGATCGGAAGAGCA
>JAQGHS010000599.1 GCA_028291605.1 Planctomycetaceae bacterium
CCTGGGATTCTCAGCGGTGCGTAGATCACATCCGTCGTATTCAGCGGATTGGTCCCCACGATCTGATGCAATGTCGTGATGGGCCCATTGCCGTAGTTTTCGTTGGGGCTCAGGATCGCGTTACCTTCGGCAAACGACACGCCGGTGACGTTGAGATTCCCCGATCCGAACAGGTCGCCGATGATATTGGGGGCGATGTTGCTGGGATTCGCCGAAGCCAGGTCCATGAATCCGGGATTGGCAGCCCCTAACCCCGCATCTCCGCCCGCTCCCAGATTTCCGTTGGCTCCGAGATTGCCAGCCATATTCGGATCGCCGGTCGTCCCGGGAGCCGCCATGTTTCCCGCACCATTCTCGTTGCCGGTGATGCTCTGCCACATTGGTGACTGCATGTACCAGTCGGGCGGGCACACCTTCCGGCGCCAGCGGGGACGGCACTGATCGCAGTTGGGATCACTGCATTTATGTCCCACTTGTTGAATTGCCCCGGTGTCCTCGGCGTCGCTGGCTACTGCAATCAGGCCGGGTGCCTGGCCGCGTCTGACAGCCGGAATCTCTTCCGACCAGCAGATTCCTGTGACTTGCAGCCCCAGCAGACTACAAACGGTCAATTCCCAGCGACGCTTCCAGTCTGACTGGTTCCGGATGGTAGAACTTTGGCCCATGATTTCCCTCGTAATATAGCGTGAGCGTGCGTACTGATTTGCTGAGGCGATCTCTGTCGCTTATTGAAAGATCTCTGAAGACACCCGTCTCATCCGGCAGCCAGTGATGACATTCAAGACATATATGGATGAATAGACATATTGTGCCGGTGTTAGCGGGTCTATCGGCGACGCTGAGGAAATCGCTTGACGCGAAGACTCAGTAAGAGTGGGTCAGATCGAATACCCGGGTGATCAATGTTCCGGATAGTCAAGATATGAGAGATCTGCGGGCGGGGTAAGACGCGACGTCGTTTCGTGGGGCAAGAACACGTCGAACTGACATCGGAATCAGATATAAACAGATGTATCGATATCGCATCGATAGTTCGGCGATGAAGGTTCCCGGATTAAGGATCGAATCGAGTGAGACTGCAGCGATCAGCAAGCTGAGCCGGGCGGCGTAAGCCCCCGGATTCTTCCTCGTGGGATAGGCATCCTGCCTGTCAATCGCGAAGCGACAAAGCGGTAAACCAAGAGTCCATGCGACAAAGTGGCGATCGCACGACGAAAGGACCTCGGGTTTGTCACTGGATGTGACAAATGACAGGCTGGAAGCCTATCCCACGACGAAGAATCCCTTACTGCGGAGGAACCATCTCGCGTTCCAGCAATTCGCGGACATTCTCCAATTCGCGGCGGACATGTCGGTCGGAAAGTTGAACGTACTCGGCGATCTCTTGCACCGAGTGTCCCTGCAGGCGGAGCTCTAAGATCGACCGTAGTGACGGTTTGAGCTTCTGCAGGAAGTGCTCCAGTTGATCCACGATCGCGATGATTTCGGGATGCGAAGCGTCGGGGGAGGGCGGTTGCCACTCCGCTTGTCCAGTACTGTCGTCACCGCCAAAGTTTTGTTCTCGTTGATAGTCACGTTTGTCCGCCGCATGAAACTCAAATTGTTTGCGCAGCTTGTTCATCGTGATACCGACGAGCAACCGCCACAGGTCGCCCGATCGTTCAATAATGTAATTGCCTTTTTTCGCCCCCTCGAAGAAATCTCCATAGACCGACTGCACGACATCTTCCGCATCAATTCGACGGACCAGTCGCGTCGAAATTCGGCTCTGCGTCAAACGGACCAGTTGCTCAACATGGCGGCGAAACAATTTTCCAGCGGCCTGCTCGTCCCCATTCTGAAATTTCGCGATGAGCCGGATGGAATCCTCGATGGAAATATATTCGGAAGGCAAGTCGTCGTGGGGTTCGGTAGTCACACTGCACCTCAAGATCTGATCGAGATTGACCCGCATCCCGAAGCGCGGATGCCTGCTGCCAGGATTTTGCTGGATGAATCTCAGTATCTGGAAGTTCCAACCGGTCGCCAAGCCCGAAATCACCGAACGCAGAAAAATCGCCCAAATCGACAAACACTCGTAGCGGTGTGACGTATTAGCCCGGCCTTGTGCAGACGTGAACTGCTTTGACACGGCTCGAATCCGTTAATCACTTGATTCATAGAAATCCGCATCAGAGGCCATGTGGGGCCAGAGCGATAAATTTGAACACAAGTGGTTAAACCATTTGATTTCAATTGAGATGTCAGTTCTCGTCTCAAGACGAAATGTCGAATCGTTCGCCTGCTTGAGACGGCTTTCGAATTGAGATTGAGCGCTTGACAATAGATTCGGCGCGTCCGCAAACTATGTACAAGTTCATCCATTCCAGGGATGACTCGCGAAAGGCCCGGGAATGATTCGCTTTGCCTCAATTCTGCTGCTCGCGTTGGCGTGCGTGACCATCATCCCGGCCGTTTCGGCCCAGCAGCCTGGTGAAGCTCCGCGACTCCTGCTCAATTCCGGTGGTGCAGCACAGCCCCTCAGGGCCTTAAGGTTTTCGCCGGATGGAACGCGGCTGTACGCAGCGGGTGATCACAAGTGTGTGCATGTGTGGCGCATTCCCGCTCAACCTTTGCCTCCCTCGCTGGAATCTGCGCTGCAGTGGGGAATCTCCCGAGCGAATCTCGGCCGGATTTACGCGATGGATCTGGCGCCCAATGGCCGCAAGTTGGTTGTCGGAGGCTACAGCATTCGAAACCGCGGCGGAGACCTGACTCTCTTCAGCGTTCCTGACAATCAATTTGACAAACCACTTCCGGCGGCGGATCGTCCAGAAGATAACATGCCGGGCAGCGGCCATGTGACCCGCGTGAACGGCACCTCCTTTTCGCTCGATGGCCAGCGCCTGGCCACGATGGGCGGTGAAGGGGATATCCTGGTTTGGTCGGTCGCAGCAGGGACGATTGTCGAGCGCGTAGCTCCTCGATCGTCACAACCGATCAGTGATGGCAGCCGGCAAGCGCCGATTTTGTACTTGGCCAACAATACGATTGTCGCCCCGACTCCGCGCGTGCCGCTCACGAATCCGGTCGAGTGGTCCCTGGCAGTCTTTGAAACCGGCAAGCCACTCCGTAACCTGCTTACCGACGACGGCAAGCTCGTGACACTGGCTCGCGATCCGGCTGGCCAGAAGTGGGCCTCGCTGCATCAGGTTGAACCTCATGTCAGGATTTGGGATCAAAGCGGTCAGCAGACCCGTACGATCCGTTCGACACGGACCCGCACACAGCCCTCAGGCTTGGCGCTCGGATCGGGAAATCTGGTGTTGGTTGCCGAGCGTCAATTTGCACCAGACGTCGCTGCGGCGGAGTATTTCAACCAGAGCGCGCCGACCTGGCTGCAGCTCTGGGATAGCGGGCCTGCGGAACCGACGTTGATTGATGAGATTCAGGTTTCGAACTCTCCCACGCCCATTCATTGTGCGATTTCCCCAGACGGACGCTGGGCCGCGACGGTGGCCGGTGATGGGGAAGATATCTGGCTGTATCCATTGCTGGATGCTCAGGGCGTGCGAGTCGCCCAGCCACTCAGCGGCCAGCAGCCGATCCTGATGCGCGGGCGGGGAATGCCATTCTGGAAAGTGGCCTTTGAAGAGACGGCCTCGGGGAACGGAAAATACCGGATCGGTATCGGGGTCGATCGGAAGCAGAATCTCGCCTTCAATGACTACGGAGACATTTCTCGCGAGTTTGATCTGGTCGGAGCCCAGTACATCCCGCGGATCGATCCCGCGTCTCGTTGGCGGACTCCCAATTCCGGAGCTCCGGGGTGGGAAGTCATCTTGCCGGAGGGGCCGGACCGGGGGACCCGGATCCAACTGCGAAGTAACGGCCAAAACGTAGGTGAGATTCGCCTGCACCCGGATAACCAGGGACGCTGTATTTCCTACTGCTGGTTGCCCCAGCCCGCAGGCCGTGCTCCGGCTTTAGCTGTGGGCATGTCGGGCGAAACGGCCGGCATCTTTGTCTATGAATTGACCAATCCGGCACAGCCACGATTGGTGCGCTACTATCGCGATCATCAGCACTGGGTGACGTCACTGAGTGTTTCGCGGGATGGAAAATATCTCGCTTCGGCGTCCCGCGATCAGATGATCAAGATCTGGAGTCTAGCCGGCCTGTTCGATCATCCCGCCCGGTTCTCCAATGCCTGCGCATGGGGGGCCGAGTTTGTTGCCGAAGGGAATCAACTGGTTGTTCGAAATGTCCAATCGGCAGGGATCGTTGCCAGTCGTGGTCTGCAGGCGGGCGACGTGATCAAGGCGGTGAATCGCAAGCCTGTTACGAATCCCCAAGTGATGGCGACATATTTGAACGACCGCCCAATTTGGGAGACCCAGGGACTGCTGGCCTCTGGAGTCCGTGACGGTAAGAATTTGGTGTTTGATGAGTTTGCCATCACGCCCGCCTGGGAGCCCCTGGAAAGCCTGTTTGTGGATCGCAACCAGGAATGGGCGATCTGGACGCCGCGCGGTTATTACGAGGCGTCGGCAGAAGGCGACAAGCTGTTTGGCTGGCTGGTCAACCGCAAGCGGAGCGAGGCTCCGTTGTTCTATCGTTCCGATCAGTTGCGTCAAGACATGGAGCGGCCCGATGTCATCAAGAGTCTGCTGTTGGCCGGAAATCACGATGGTGCGATGCGTGCGGGAGGCGAGCAGGCCAGAATACCGATCACCAACCCGGTGACGGAAATTGTCATCAACAAGATGCCCACACTCCGGATTACCAGTCCTGCGAACAAGGCCCATTTCGCAGCGGGGCAGCCTGTCTCCATCCAGGCGGAAGCCACATTCCCCACCCCCGCAGCGGCGAATTCATTTCGCCCGGAAGCGTATTTGAATCGTACGCCTCTGCCGCCACCTGTGATTCTGCAAGGTCCAGGCAAGGTCTTTTACACCTGGACGATTCAGCCAGCCAAGTTGAGTCCCGACAATTACGTGCAAGTCAAATTACTAGCCGGTCCGCAGCGAGTTACAGCATTGTACGTGGACGCGGTGATGGGGTTCACGGCCGACATTCAACCGACCCGTCGCAGAATGTACTTCCTGGGAATGTCGGCCCAGAAATATCCCAATCCAGACGTCTATCCCAGCCTGGGATATCCCCACGCCGATGTGAACGCACTGAAGGGGAGCCTGGAGGCCCGGCAAGGGATCCATTATGACCTCGACTCCAAGGATATCGCGCACTTGCAGGACAAGGAGATTACTCCCGAAGCCATTCAAGAACGGATTCGTATCCTGTCGGAAAAGCTCGCCAGTCGTGGTCCAGACGGGAGTAACGATTTGCTGGTGATCGCGATTTCCGGACATGGAGATCGAGTGAAGTCGGCTACCGGATTCGATTACTTCTTCATTACGCCCCATCCCGGGATCAAGACCGATGGGGATGCCGACCAGCTTGTTGCCGACCGGGGTCTGGAAATTCGTAAGTATGCCATCTCCTGGGATCTGCTGGCGAAGATCGCCGAGGTGCCGTGCAAGAAGGTGTTCTTGTTAGATACCTGCCATTCCGGCGCCATTGGTGAGGATCAGGCGACCAAGAATGCCGCGAGGTCTCTGGGCCGTCTGGAAGCCTTCGTGATGACCTCTGCCGGGGCCACTGAGAAATCATGGGAGGGTGGCAAGTTCAAACAAGGAGTCTTTACCTATTGTTTGCTGCAGGGGCTGCAAGGCCTGGCGGACGGTGTCGACGCGGCGTCTGGGACTCGAGCGCCTGACCAGGAAGTTGATCTCTTCGAATTGGCAGCGTATGTCCGCGTACACACACCAGGCATGGCGGAACAGTTGTCCGGATTTCGGCAGACCCCCCGGTTTCTGCCTGGCAGTTTTGAGCCTGCGTTCCGGATTCCCCTGGTCCGTGTTGAAAAAACGAGAACCGTGGCCGATTCCCCTTGATCATCATTCTGCGGAATGTTGAAATGTTCATACTGTCTTCGATAGCATGAGAGTCGTCAATTTTGAACAGCCGACACGTGAGCTGGCAGGCAACCCTTTTACGAGTTGAGTTTTGATCGCCATTAAAGCCGAGAAAGTATCCGACGATTGCCTGAACGGAAGAATCGAAAGACCGCTAAATTGGAAAATCTCCGCTGCTGTTCGGAAATCGTGTCCGAATTGGTCGCGAATTCCGGATAGTTTGCTGTGACGGGCGAATGCTGATCGCATCCTGACCTCCACCTGGTCGGGATCGCCGGCCATTTTCAAGTCGCCCTCAGAGACGTCGGATACCAGGAACCAGCAATTCAGAACTCATTGGAGTCCATTATGTTGAGGCGATATCTAAGTTTGGCATTGATCGTTGGAGCCAGTTGCCTGCCGATGACAGTCAGTGCCCAGTCCGCGGGCAGTTCCGTCAGCACCACCGGCGAGATCTTGAACCAGATCCAAAAGCTGAAGATCAAGCGTTTGGCGATCTGCCCACGCATCATTACACGGGATAAAGACGGCTCGAATCCCACATTCGTCGGACCTCTAGGGCCGCTGGCCGAGCGATTGGCTGTTCAACTGCGGGATGAAGTTGCGAGCAAGAGTGCTCGATTCAATGTCCAGATTGTTCCAGACGGAGCGGTCCGCACGGCACTCAATGGAGTGAAAGCCGGCGATCTCTATGACGAGGCCGTGCAAAGTAAACTGCGACAAAAGACCGACGCGATCATTTTCCTGTATGACAACTCACAGGAAGCAGGTAGCTCGGATGAAGTCAAAATCCAGACAGAAATGCTCGACGTCAGACAGGCCAACGAGACCACAGAAGTCGTCAACAAGACCGACACGGCGCCGTTGAGTCTCAGCGATGCAGCCTATGCTGGTCAAAGCTTTGTGGTCCGGGCGGTCAGCGACAATCACATCAAGTCAGTCAGTTTCAAAACCACGCCCGAACTGCCGGAAGAAGCGGCCTTCGGAGTCGGTGTTGACTGGGAACGCGTTCAATATGCCCAGTTGATCAAGAAAGATCAGCACCCGTTGCAGGAAGCCGACGCCGACAACCCGTTCAAGTTCCAAGTCGTGGTGGGCGGGCAACCCCGCGAGATCTGGTTCAACCCGAAGGAAGGGAACAAAGCCTATGTCGCTCTGGATATGGACGAGGAATTCACGGTTCAACTCCATAATCACTCCACCCTGCCGGTCATGCAGGCCCTGTTGATCGACGGTGTGAATTCGATCTCCCAGAATGCAGACATCCGCCAGGAAAAACACCATCCTCTGGAGACCGTGTTTGCCCGTCACTGGATCACGAAGCCTGTCGAATCTTACTACCCGATCGATGGCTACCTGCGGGAATGGAATGGCAAGGTCGGCAAGGCCGTCTCCAAGTCAAATCGCTTCAAGGTGACCCTGGCCTCTGACGCGGAAGCCACAAACGCTGGCATCGATGATCGCTTCGGGCTGCTTACCGTGATCGTCTACGCCATGCGTGACAAAGAGTACTACGCCGAATACACCGGTGATATTCCGAAGAATCTGGTTGCTTCACGGGCAGGCGGCCAGGGCTTCAAGTGGGGAATCGGGGCCGGTGTCCAGGGTGACACACAAGTCGAAGGACAAACCGGAGAACGCGGGCTGATGCTCACTGCGATGACCATCAACTATGTTGACTCGGCCAGATTGCAACAGTTGAAATCCGAGAACCCGGATGGCACGACAGATGGCAAAGGCGACGGTAAAGATGGCAAGGATGCTGGTAAGGAAAACAATGACAATGGCAAGCCGCCAATTCCGGGCACCTCGAAAAAGTCCAAGGTTGTTGGTGAAGAAACGCCGTTCTAGCACTCATGTGCCAATCCAGTAATGACACTGGTCGAGAACGTCGAAGTGATGAAAATCACGTTCCTGGATTCGAAGAGAACGAAGTGTGGAATCAAATGCCCGGTCCCTCCGACATCGAGGGGCCGGGTTGTTTTATTGAAGTTCCGGGCTGATTAACGGGCTTGGGATAATTCAACGCGAACCGGAAGTTTGCCCTCCTTAAGCGAGCATTTGCGGATCGAGGTCTCAGCGCGGGGACTGATCCTCGGCACGGAGAGTTTGCAATGCATCGTATTCCATGGCTGTCATGTCTGACGTCGATCAGCGTCTGTTTCGCGGCTGGTTATGGCACTCATTACGTCATCGAAGAATTGTTGCCGCCGTTACCCCCTTGGGGCCGGGTGGCCTTGTTTATCGTAGTCGCCTGCGTGGTCGGTTCAATCTTGTGGAAAGCCCTCTGGCATGCCATCCGCAGCGAATTGCAATAGTCAGGTTGTCATCCTGTGTTGCACGCCCTGAACCATATATCGACGTCATGGGAGGGACTTGCGCCTGCCGAACAGCAAGTGTCATTCGTCTGAAGCAAATAGGACAGCCAGTATTTCTTTCTTCGTGACCTTCGTGTGCTTCTGTAAAAAATAAATAGCAACAGAAGGTCACAAAGGCCACAAAGTTTGCGACCATTTCTCTGATTGTCTGTTGCGGACAGGTCCAGAATTTCCAAGCAGTACGATCCGCAGATTTCGCAGATGACGCAGATGAAGAAATTGAATTTCATCTGCGTCATCTGCGAAATCTGTGGATGAAATGATGGAAGACATTTTTGAGACTCGAACGTAGCCCGCGGTTCGGCGAGGTACCCTCTGGGTCCGTCACCCTCCCACCAACTCGAATCACGAATTGAATCAATATCCCATAGCGGAAGTCACCGTGACTCTTGGCCTGTCACCATCAGTTCGCAGCTTTCGCTTTTGTCTTCGCTTTTGTGGCGGCCGTAGTGGCGGCTGGCTTCGCCGACTGGACCGACACCAGGACGCGGAAACCAACGTGACCCGCCCCATCAGCGTCGCTGTTCGCACGCGTTGTCAGTCGCGCCTTGCGCGACAGGAAGCTGCCCCCGCGCGTGGCGTGAAACGGTTGATCTGAGCCTTGAGCACCGGGAGCATCCTCTCCCTCTTCAACTCCGGCAACGTAGTCGTCAGAGCACCATTCCGCCGCATTTCCCACCAGATGAGCCAATCCGAGAGGCGAACGCCCCTGCTCGAGGGCCGTGACCGCGACCGTATGCGGTTCACCACCTTCATAGGTGAGATTGCAGATCTTGTCGTTCGGTTCAGACTGACTTTCCCAGGGCAGCAGATGACCTGTGGTCCCGCGGGCGGCGAACTCCCACTCCTTCTCGGTCGGCAACCGGCCACGTTTCGACAGCCATTCGCTGAATCCTTTGGCGGTCGCGAATCCCACATGCACTGCAGGGTGAGATTTCCCTTCTGCGCCCAGCTTTTCGAAGGTGTCCTTCCAATTTGTAGGAGGTTCCACCTTGGCCGCCTTCGCCCAGGTCTGCAACTGCTCGTTGGTGACTTCCGTCAGCGAAATGTAGTACGGATACTTAACACTCTGCTCCGACGCCGCCAGTTCACCGGGCTCGGGCATGTCCTTTTCGCTGACCCCATACTGAAAACTCTTCGGCATGATCAGCGCGAATTCCAATGGCGCTTTCAAATCGGTGAGCTTGATTGACAGGGCCCGCTTGGGAAGCAGCTTGCCCTCCCAGGTAATGTCTTCGATTCCAGGCACTGCGGTCAGACCGTCCGGCAAGAAGTTCGTCGGTGCTGGTGCTGGACCCTCTTTCAACTTGAACGAGAACTTTTGCGCCGACCACCCTGCTTTCGCCACGGTCATCTTCTCCGTGAGTTTTTCATAGCCCTGCAGTTCGAGATGGACCTCGTATTCTCCAGCAGCCAACTTCAGCTTCGCCGGCGTGGGAACGGGTTCCTCGCCCGAAGAGGCCTTCGCGTCAGCCGCCTTGGGTTTGGCGTCCGCTGGTTTGTCACCCTTCCCGTCTGACTTCTTGTCTTCCTCAATGGCCGGAGGATCCAATCGCTCAAAGGTCAGCATTGCCTTTTCAGGGACCGATGTGACCTCGACGGCAGCCAGCTTGACCCCGCCTTTTCCCGAGGGGGCGAACAGCAGCATCAAAAACACCAGGCAAACGAGTCCAATGACTGTGTACTTCAGCGCCGGGCGATCTTCCAGATACTGGTTAAACTTCTGCATTGCCGTCTGATTCCCAACAGGGACGGACGGCTTCTTGCTGCCAGGCTTCGCGGCGAATAGCGCCTTCAACTGATCCAGGAAACCAGGCTTTGCGGGGCCCTTCGCTTTGACAACCTTCTCGGGGACCTTCTTCGGCTCCGACTCTTCGCTCTTCGCCGGCCGCGTCAAGAAGACCGGGTCTTGTCCCGTTCGTTCCAGGTCCGCCAGGGCCGCCGCTGCCGATTGATAGCGGTTCTTGACTTCCTTCTGGAGCAGTCGATCAATCACCGTGACCAGATCCTGCGGAGTACCGGGCAGCAGTTTGGCGACAGTGGGAAGTTGCTCGGAAGGCTGATTTGAGCTGTGCCACGACATCCAGGCCCGATCGGGGTTCAGCACCCCTTCGGTCACGCCCTTGAACTTGGAGTCGAATTGCGGGCCGATTAACAGCTCCAGTGCCGTGAATCCCAGGCAATACAGATCGGATTGCGGCCCAATATCACCAAATGCGACCGGATTGAGCATCTCTGGACAAAGGTACTTAAAATCCTTCAGGCGTTGCGGAATCTGCCCTCCCAGCACCAGCCCCGGCGAGAAACTCAGCCGCACGAAGCCTTCGTTGTTCACCAGTAAGTTGGCCGGCTTAATGTCACCGTGATAGATCTCCTGCTTGTGCAATGAATCCAGGGCCACCAGAATTTGCCGCAGGACGCCGCGGACCAGTTTCGCGTCCAGCGGTCCCTTATTCAGTTCCGCCTGGAGCGCCGTGTTCATCTTTTCCATGACGACCCAGCGACGTTCACGGTCCAGGTCGTAGACCGGAACTGTGTTCTCCAGTTTGGCGTCACTGAGAGTCATGACCTGTTGCCAGATCTCATCCCAGCGGCCGGGATTGGACTGGAACTGAGGCAGCAGTTCCATGATGACGACATCGCGACGTGTGTTGAAGTCGTGGGCTGCGAAGACGACGGAATAGTGATTTCGTCCCAACTCATTCAAGTCTTCGTATCGCATCAGGCTACCTCGCAGCGATGGAGTTCGGCGGTGCACACTATGGCATCAGTGTCCAGCAACAATGGAGCGGCACACCATTAGACGACACACGCAGGCCTCTTGCAAATGATCAGACGCCAAAATCCAACGAATCGCAGTTGAAGACAATAAAAGGACAGGCATAATTTAGAGAACGATCAAGCTGAGTTACCACAGCAGTTATTGCATAGAAGGACCTGCATGGCGGTGTCCGGTTGGAACCGGTCGTTCGTCACGCCGCGAAGACCGATCGCGTTTGGCGAAGGGAAAACGCGACGTACTTGTGCATCACGACCAGGGATGCCCTATTACCGGCGATGGGAGAGATCCTCAGGGGTCGGATTGCTTCACGACCCTGTCCGGGATGGTGTCATCTCGACGTCGCGACCCGTGACATTTTTTAAGAACTGTCGGCCTCGTTGAGCTGCCACCTCATTCAAACGGTTCACTCCGCCGAAGTAGGTGCCGACCTTCTTCGTCGATCGAACCAGCTTTTCCAATGTTGCCTGCCAGCCCCTGGCATCAATCCGTAAGCGGGCGAGCAGGGCGGGAGCTTCGGCGTCCACCCGTGCTTTGTTGGGGCGGACTAATCGGCTCGACCAATCCACCAACTGCAGATAGCCCGTCAACGAGATCCCATGCAACATTCCTGCAATGCCAATTCCATTGGGATCTCGCTTGTCCTCGATGGGAAACAGCCAATGGTCTTTCTCGAACTGTACACGGGAAACATACGCCGAACCTTCACGCAATTTCTCGAGCTTCCCCGTCGTCGCGCAATGATCAACGCGAGACTTGAGTGACGTATGGGGAGATTTCTCCGGCGTGGCCGCCACTCCCGCCGCGACCGGATTGAGGTCGATATAGGCACAAGTCGCCAACAGGCTGGCTTCGTCCAGGATTGCAATCGATTTGAACCGACCTTCCCAGAATGCCCCCGTGCAACCATCTTCGCGATTGGCACGCCGTGAAATGGGCTCTTTCAAGAACTTCATGAACCAGCCCAGATCGGTCAACCGACGTCGACTTTCAGCGATCCACTCGGCGTTTTGCGCACGCTCAGCCAGCAACTTCGGAGTCAGCGGCAGACGGGCCCCATCAATTCCCTTGGGCGGACACAAGGTCAACCATTTCTCGGCGATTTCCGAATCAGACCACCCCTGGGCCAGAGGCGCATCCAGCTTGAGCAATACATGCAGATGGTTGTCCATGATGGAAAACCCGCAGACCCGAATGGCAAATATCCGCGCGAGTTCCCGCAAGCGGTCTTCGATCCACTGTTTGCGATGCTCATTTCCCTGACCACAAAGCATGGCCCGCCGCACGCACCGCGAAATGCAGTGGTAAAAAGGCGTCACCGCAGGATCCACCAACATTTTTCGAGCCGTCGTCATGTCAGTTCCAGTTTCGGCGTACAGGGTGGGTGGGCGAATAGCACTCGTTCACGATTGAGGATTTATAGCGAAGTGCAAAATTCCTGTCAACTATTATGCCTGTCCTCACTTTATCGCAGGGGTGCCCGGGTTGCTTACGCACCTTGGGTCTCCAAGAGGCATCTCTTGTGGGTTTTGAATCGGCCGCGAATCTGCGCGCCCAGTTCGAGGGCGCACACCCCTTTGAGATCTTTTGTGGACTGGGTGAATTGCTGGAAGTTGCCTGGCTGAAGGCTTCTGGAGCGACCTCAACCCCTGGATGTTGCCACGTTTCGTCAATTCGCTGGCTGCGGCGGGGTGCTGTAGAACTGAGTCGGCAGCGTTGGATTTCTGCGGGATGTTCGCGGGAGGCTGCTG
>JAQGHS010000600.1 GCA_028291605.1 Planctomycetaceae bacterium
ACGATCTTGCCGAAGTGCAGGGCGGTCCCGCTGGGGGCATCCTCTTTGAAGCGGTGATGCCGTTCGATGATTTCTACATCCACACCTTCCGGCACCGACTTCAACAACTGCCCGGCTTCGCGCACCAACTGCATCGCCACATTGACAGCCAGGCTCATGCTGGGAGCCATCAGCAACGGCGTATTGTGAGAGATTGCCGTAATGACTTCGCGTTGTTCCACCGACATTCCCGTCGTGGCCACGACGAGCGGAATTTGCTTTCCGCCGCATAACTTGGCCGCGGCGACCGCTCCGGCCGGAACCGAGAAATCAATGATGACGTCGACCGGCTGGTCCAACTGCGATGACACGAGCACGCCAATTTTCCCGATGCCCGCCAGCTCACCCGCATCCTTGCCGAGTGACGGCGATCCCGGATTTTCCAATGCGGCCGTGACGATCAAGTCAGGATCTTTAGAGGCCAGCGCCACAATTCTCTGGCCCATCCGTCCCCCAGCCCCATTCACACCGAGTCGCAGTTTTTCTGTCATCGTCTTTCGTTCCGTAAATGAAAACTCGCCGGAAACCCGGCCGCGGCAGTCAACCAACGCACTATAGCAAATGCGACAACATTTTTACCGATCCCACCGCATCCGTTTTATTCCGGGAGGGGAAGCAGCTATGAGACGCCGGGCGTTCGCCGATGGTTCGGTATCTGGACGGAGCATTTCGAACCGGAAGCGAGCAAATTCCCGCTGATCTGACCATCAGCCGGAATTCGCAACATGAGACACGACTATTGTGGCATCGCATCTCGGCCACCCCACCGAGTACACTTTATACTCAACCCACCGATGCGACTTCACCCAGGCTTCGAAGAAGGCCCTCGACTATGCAGCTTTTCCCTGCGCCCGAAGAGACTCTGACAGGCACCGCTCAGGCCATTCGCGACGGGAAACTGACGTGTACCGACGTCGTCAAGCGCTGCCTGGCCAACATCGCGGAATGGGAACCGCGGGTCAAGGCCTGGGTCAAAGTCGACGAAAAGGGCGCCTTGATCGAAGCCAAGATTCTCGACAAGGAAGCCAAACGGGGCGAATTCCGCGGTCCTCTGCACGGTATTCCGATCGGCATCAAGGACATCATCGATGTCGCCGGCTACCCGACGGGCGGCGGTTCGAAAAGGATGTCCAAAGGTTTTCCCGCCGAGACCGACGCCTACGTCGTCCGGAAACTGCGGCGGGCCGGAGCCATCATCCTGGGCAAAACCGTGACGACCGCCTACGCCTACTTCGATCCACCAGTCACTCGCAACCCGTGGAATCTCGATCACACTCCCGGCGGATCGTCCAGCGGTTCGGCCGCGGCGGTAGCCACGGGCATGTGCTTGGGAGCAGTCGGCACACAGACGGGGGGGTCGATCGTACGGCCGGCGGCCTTTTGTGGAATTGTCGGCTACAAACCCCCGCGAAAATCGATCAATCGCAGCGGCATATTCCCGTTCGCTCCCAGTCTCGATCACGTCGGACCGATGACACGTACCGTCGCGGATGCGGCGACCATGTTCAACTGCATGACGGGCTCTGACAAGCGCCTGACGGACGTGGAAAGCCTGACGGAACTGTCTCCCTTTCCACCCCGCCTCGCAGTGCTCAGCACAGATTTCCTGGCCCACGCCGACGCGGACACGCGGACCGCCTGGACCGCCGGTTTGAAGCAGTTGAAAGAGGCCGGGGCCGAGATCATCGAAATCACCTGGCCAGGGTTCGATCTGGACGAAATCTGGCGTCGCCATCGCGTCCTGATGGCCGTCGAAATCGCCGCCGATCATCAGGCCCGTCTGGCCGAATTTCCCGAGGATTATCCCAAGCATGTCGGCGAGTTGATCGCAGAAGGCCTCAGTATCCCCGCCGCCGAATATCTACGCTGCCGTCGTCATCAATCTCGCTTGAGACGATCGATTCTCGAATGGCAACTGTCATTGTCCGACGGCGGCTATGACGACGATCTCGGGCCGGGAGGCGACGGAATCGGTCTGGAAGCAGGCGGTACGATCCTGTGCCCCTCAGCTCCTGGTCCGGCCCCCACTCACGAAACCACCGGAAACCCCCGGATGAATTCGCCGTGGAGCTATCTCGGCTTGGCGTCATTGACCGTGCCACTGACGCTGGCATCCAACGGCTTGCCCCTCGGCATGCAACTGGTCTCAGCGTCATACACCGAGGAAGACATGATCCAGGAAGCCGTCTGGTGCGAGAACGTCTTTCGCCAGGCACAAGTCAAACCGACAAAGCCGAAGGCTGCCCGTAAGAAAAAGGGGCTGTAGGATGGGCATTCCTGCCCGTCTTCGCGGTAATCCGCGACCTTCGTCCAGCAATCGAACTCGCGATATCAAAAGAGACGGGCAAGAGTGCCCATCCTACGAATCCGTCGAACGAATCCGGCAGCACCACATCCCATAGAGACCAAACAGGACACTGACCGCCGTAATCAATCGCAAGGACCACACCGACCATCCTGGGGTAGCATACTCAGCGATCACGACCGGTTCAGGAGTGGACTCCCCGATCTTTGCCGGCTCTTGGTTCGCGGTATCCGATTCTTCGACGTGATGCGCATCCCGCAACTCATTGAGATCTGAGTCGTCAGAGTTCAGCACTTGGACTGCACTGTCGTCTTCAATCTTGTCCAGCGCGACCGGTTGCTGAATCGAAGCGGCACGATACCCTTGTGTCGAAATCTTTCTCCGTGCTGACGAGTCCGCCTCCCG
>JAQGHS010000579.1 GCA_028291605.1 Planctomycetaceae bacterium
ACATGGTGGCGATTGGCTTTCCTGTCCGGTCGTCTTGAAGTGAGAGCGCTAAACTGCAGAACGCGGATCGCCCCGGATCTGTCCTGTCCAATTCTCTACAGCGTAGCCAGAGCCTGAACGGTTTGCCAATCAGAATAGAGACCTGACAGGTCGTCAGCTACACTTCAACTGGGCGCCGACGCAATCTCACTCCCGTCGGATCCTGATGAGCCGGGCGGCATCAATGCCCGGATTCCTCGCGTCACGAATCCGGGGATGGAAGTTCTGCCCGATGTCGCTCTCACCAATTTATCTCGACAACAACGCGACGACTCCGGTACATCCAGAGGTTATCGAAGTGATCGCGCGCTGTATGCGGGACGGTTTCGCCAATCCCGGTAGCCGCCATGTGGCAGGCCGTCGGGCTCGGGTCATTCTGGAAGATGCCCGCGACACCATTGCGAGAATTCTGGGAGCGGATCCCGCCGAGGTCATCTTCACCAGCGGCGGAACAGAATCGTCGAACCAGGCGATCTTTGGTTTGACCAGCAGCCGGCTAGGGGTGATCGTGCTAACTGCGGGAGAACACCCCGCGACTTTGGAGTCATGCAAAGTCTTACTTCAACGCGGCTTTCGCGGCCATACTTTGCCGGTTGACGCACGGGGGTTGCTCAAACCGGAAGCCTTTGCCGAGATCCCGTGGTCCGACGTCCGGCTGGTCACCGTGATCCTGGCTCACAACGAAACCGGAGTCATTCAGGATCTGTCCACACTCTCCGCATTGTGCCAGGAACATCGCGTTCCTTTGCACGTCGATGCCGTCCAGGCAGTCGGCAAGATTCCGGTCAATTTCGCCCAGATAGGGGCGATGGCACTCAGTCTGGGGGCCCACAAATTTCAAGGGCCGCGCGGCATTGGGGCGCTGCTCGTTCGCCACGGGGTGAAGTTGACGCCGTGGATGTTCGGTGGCCATCAGGAGCAAGATCGACGCCCCGGTACCGAGGCCGTCCCACTGATCGCCGGCATGGCACGGGCCTTGGAGATCTGGGAGTCGGAACAAGTCGAGCGAACCGCCCGGTTGACTCGGCTGCGAGATGCGTTGGAGGCGGGACTGCAACGACTGTGTGCTCCGGTGGTCATCAATGGCGCCGGGGCTCCGCGGTTGCCGAACACGTTGAACATTTCCTTTCTGGGGTGCGACGGCGAGGCCGTGTTGGTGGCCCTCGATTTGCAGCAGGTCTGCTGTTCGCTCGGCAGCACGTGTGCGAGCGGTGCCGCAGAGCCAGCGCCGTCTCTGGTGGCGATGGGTTGTTCTCCAGAGGTCTATCGTTCGGCCGTTCGATTCAGTGTTGGACTGGAGAATACGGACGCGGAGATCGAGGAGGCCTTGGGGCGGATTGGACGCGTGATTTCGCAGGCTCGGGAGTGTCGTTGATCGCTCCGCGATCGATACGCGCTCGGAGTCTCCGGGTGGGATAACTTCGAAGATCGGTCACAACGCGCCAGCGTCCAGGTCGGCCCGTCTGGCGAGGTCAATCTCGCATGACGCTCCAACCCGCGGGCTGGCGCCCGGCGACTGAGATTCGCAGGGTTGCTTGTTGGTCGCTACTGCGAATGCGTTTCGATCGCGGAGCGATCAACGACTCTCTTTGGACTACTCGTCCAAAACCTCGTGCCCGCCTTGCACCAGGCGGCGGGTCAGCCAGACCTCCATCACCAGCATTCCCAGCATCACCAGCAGCATCAATTGCCAGAACTCGGCTTTGCTGTTGTTCGCAAACATCTGATTGCGAAGTTCATCCAGGTTGGCCACGATCTTCAAGCGATCTTTGCCCTGGAGGAAGTCGCGTTGTTCGCGGGTGAGGGTCGTCAAATCGGATTCGCGGCGATCGAAGTTTACCACGCACGGTTCACCCGCGGCACCTGCGACTGGCTGGCCATTCTTCGCAGGGACCAATGAGTAAATCCCCGGAATCGAGGTATCGTCCAGCTTGGCAAGGGGTCGTAATTCATCTCCACCCAAGGTGACCGGCAGCACCAACTTTCCCGGTCCGCGAAAAACGTGCACCGACTTATCAAACTCGCGGGTGACCGGCAGCAGCAGGGGTTCGCCCACCGCCACGTTCCGCGACGTCCGGCCGCCTGATACGAGATGAAACAACGCTTCGTGCAGGAACGGTACATAGTCGGGTTTGGCCGGAAAAGTAGACCAATCGGAATCCAGCGGCGCGGTCATCAGGAGCACACGGCCGTGCCCGAAGTCTCGTTCAATTAAGAATGGCGCACCGTTAGTCAGCCGGGCCGCGATCGTCGCCGACGGCAACGCCAATTTTGCCTGATCGCCACCCGCCGCCTGGGCGGGAGTCACCTGCCACCACTTGTCGAATCGGGTTTCTGTCAGGCCCCCTTGATGCTCCTTGCGAAATGATGTGAGCCAAGGTAATTCCAGACTGGCGTTATCGATCTGGATCGGAATGGCCTCGGCACCGGCTGCCGGCTTGGGTGGCTGGTCTATCTTTTCGAGAGTGCCAGGTAGCATTCCCTGCCCGAGCGCAAACAGCTTGTCGTTGTAGAACGTGTGGTCGACTCGATCACCCAGGGCCATCAACAGACCACCGCCGCCGTCGACAAAGCTCTGCACCGTGGTCACCTGTTGCGGAGTCAATTGCGGCACATTCGCCAGGATGAGCAACTGCGCGTCCTTCAACAAATCTGGCTGCAATTGGTCCAGGGCAATTACATGCGGCTTGATCAAGGAGGTGCGCGTACTGCCGGCTCCCAAAGCAATCTTGAGGAAAAAGGTCTCGCTACGGGTCGGATCGGGATGAGGCGCACCGTCCACAACGAGCACGGGTAAGGATGGCGTCACTTCCACCGCGGCGTCGGCTCGGTTATCGCCCGGCAACGAATCAGGGTCGAGCACCACGCTTACCAGATGCCCACCCGCAGCCGTGAAGACATGATCAAACTCGACACTGAACTCGCCCCCGGGTGGGATGGTCGAGGATTGGATAGTCGCATTTGCGAGACGTTGCCCGTCCACCTCCAGAAAGACTTTGCGCGACGCGGGAGCCTGCCCACCATGGTGTCGCAGCTTGGTCTGAATACGTATGGGCATCTCCGGCGCAGTGAATTCTCGCGACAGCTTGAGACGTTCGAGGCTGAAGTTTTCTC
>JAQGHS010000605.1 GCA_028291605.1 Planctomycetaceae bacterium
GGTAAGACGGCCGTCGCTTCCAGTGCGGCCAGCGCCATCCAGGTGTTCGTCGCGCGGAGGGACGGCAACAGCTTTCCGTAAGTGATCTGCAGGCCTTGAATATAGTATTCCACATCGACCAGCCCGCCGGGACTAAACTTGGCGTTGACGGTACCAGCCGTGACGAGCTGCTGGACCTGCCGTTCGCGCATGCCACGCATGGCTCGCAGGTCGAAGGCCTCACCGTGATAGAGCAGGGCGTCGCGGGCGGCGACGATGCGTTGGCCAAATCCCTGATCTCCGGCGATGGGACGCAGTTTCACCAGTGCTTGCCGTTCAAACGGCCAGGCCGGACCGCCGTGTTGGAAATAGGTTTCAAATGTCGCTAGAGAGACTGGCAGATCGCCAGCGCGGCCATAGGGTCTCAAGCGCCAGTCGACTTCGAAAATGCCTTCCCGACGCGTCCTCAAGATTAGCGAGAGTTTTTCGACCAGCTTTAAACAGTATTCTTTGTTGGAGATCTTCTCAGGTCCGGTGGTTTCGCCCGGTCCGGCAAACAGCAGCATCAATTCGATGTCGGACGCAAATCCTAGCTCGCGGCCGCCGCACTTACCCAAGGCACACAGACTAATGGGACAGGGTCGAGGTAACTCATCCGGGGCAGAGTTCGGAGCCAAGTCTTCTTCGTCGCGCGCGAGTTGCGGGACTCCAAAGCGCCCCTGTAATTCTTCCAGGCACAATTGCAGCGAGCCGCGGACAACCACTTCGGCGACGTCAGTGAGTTCGTTAGAAAAATCGCCGAATTCTTTGATTTGGCCGAGAATGTGCCGCATATCTACGCGAAACATTTCGCGATCACGGAAAGCCTCCAGCACAGCGACACGCTGGGCGTGGCCTTTGTAGTCCCAGAGTTGCTGGGCAAGTTGTTCGGCGAGTTCGGTCTGGGTGATGCGGCGCGAGTGTTGAGCGACGTCCCGCACGACGGGAAACAGATTCGCATATTGCATCCGCAGAAAATCGTTCCAGAGAAAGTCGCTGACTCCCAGCAACCGCGCCAGCGCGTCGAGAACATCGCTCTGTTCGAGTGAGGCGATTTCGCTGGGCCAATCGGGGCGCGTCGTTAATTGAGCCAGGAATTCGCGGAAGTGTAATAAGGCCGTTACGGGGTTCGGGCTGTGAGGCAGTAAATGCGTGAAATGTTTAATTAAGACGGTGGTCGTCCGCAGTTTTTGTAAAGCGTCGGGGTCGGTGATTTTCTTACCGGCCTCGTCGGTCACGTACAGTGTATCGTTGGCGATTCCCTGCACGGTTTGCAGTTCGACGCAGCCGATGCTGACACCATTCAGGGCGAGGGCGTGTGTCAGTTCATATAAGAATCCGGCGGTGTCGCGACCGCGGATTGTAAAGACGGTATAACGGTCCGAGAGCGTGTTGTCGAAGTTTAATTCGATAGGATATAAGGGGGCTTCTGATGTGGAAGTATGCTCGATCGACGCGGCGACGCGCTTGGCTAGATCGCCTTGAGTCAATTGCCATTCACCACGATGGAGCCGTCGCAGATAACCGTGGAGTTCGTCGCGGTATTGCTGCCAGACGGTATCGTCGTTGTGTGTCGCCGCCGTAGTGGGGACGTGTCCGTTCGTCTCGACGGTCGACCTGCGGACTCGGAAGACGTCGACGATTTTGGGTCGTGCTTCGTCGGCGGGGCTGTCTGAACCGTGGTAGGTGAAGACCTGCCCCGACAGGATATCGAATCCATATTCGAACAACAGTCCACAGATCAGTGACAGTTCGCCGTGATAGTCGTAGGCGATGATCGTAATCTTCCATTCGTCCGGACCGAGCGAAATGGGCTCGAGAACGATTAGATTCTCGTCACTGATCAGTTGGGCCAGTTCCGAATGATGGACGATCTCTAATGGCGAGAACGCCTGCGAGTACGAATGGACCATGCGCGCCAGATGGCGTTCGACGGCCGACACTTTGCGGGATTGCGGCTCTGGGACGACTGGTAGTGGATGGAGATAACGTTGATAAACCTCGCGGATGTGGACGCAGTGTTGCTCGAAGTGCCCTAGGAAGGAATTGATCGTGGGAAAGTCGAGGCGTCGCGCGAGGTACTCTAATTCTTCCGGCTCAGTTGGTAGCTGGTGCGATTGTTTATAGTGCAGCAACTGTAGAGCGTGTTCGACTTTTCTTAAGAAGACGTAACCGTCAGTGAGAATGCGGTATTCGTCCGCCTGTAACAGGTCCGATTCTGCCAGTCGCACGAGGGCTTCCAGCGTATTAAATGTGCGAATTTCCGGTCGGGTGCCACCATGTCGCAATTGCAGGTATTGGGCGACGAACTCGACATCGCGAATTGATCCGACACCCGATTTGACATTACCCCAGGTCGAACCGTGCCCGATGACACCCGCTTCGATGCTTTCCTTGGTTTCACGCACATTCTTCTGCAACACGTCGGGTGGGGTGTGAAATAAGAAGGGGGGCAAGGCTGCCAGAAACTTCTTGCCGACGGCGAAGTCCCCAGCGATGACGCGCGCTTTCAGTAACGCCTGCAGCTCCCACAGCGCAGCATTGTTCCGCAGATAGTCGGAATAGCTCTCCAATGACG
Source organism: Planctomycetaceae bacterium (assembly GCA_028291605.1). Classification (GTDB taxonomy): domain Bacteria; phylum Planctomycetota; class Planctomycetia; order Planctomycetales; family Planctomycetaceae; genus JAKFVC01. The sequence continues at coordinate 2,597 of JAQGHS010000605.1, forward strand.
AGACGAGGGGCCCGGACTTGCCCCAGGGTCGCAGCCGCATATCGACGCGATATAAGAAGCCGGCACCCGTTTGACGGTTGAGTCCCTGGATGAGACGCTGACAGACTTGCCAATAGTTTTGTGGGTCAGACTCGGCCAGGAAGATCAGATCGATGTCAGAACTATAGTTCAGCTCCTCACCACCCAGTTTCCCTAATGCCAGAATCACCAGGCCTTCGGTGGTTTGTTGCGAACGTTGCGCAGCCAGCTCGAGACAGGCCTGTACGAGGCCATCCGCCAGCAGAGACAATTGAATCGTGACGGCACGCAGGTCGACAATCCCGAAGGCATCGCAGGCACCGATCCGCAGGAGTTCCCACCGCTGATAGCGTCGCAGGGCATCCAGTTGAATGGCTTCATCCAGCGATCCCGCGGTGCTGGCGAGGGCTTCGAGGTAGAATTCTTCGCGACACTTGAGTTCCGCGAGTTTTTGGTGCTGTGTCAGCCGGGCCAGATAGTCTGGATTGGCAATCAGGATTTCGGCGAGGAACTGGCTAGAGACAAACAACCGCAGCAGAATTTCGGTGGCGCGTGGCGTGGAATTCAAAAAACGGAACAGCTCAGCGCGATCGGGAACGCCCTGAGCAAACCGGGCGAACTGGACGACAGCCTGGTCGGGATTGGCCGATTCGGCCAGTAATCGCAGCAATGCGGGCAGAACGTGGGCGAAATGCTCGGCCGCTTCACCTTCTCCGGCGGCATCGGCGAGATGTTCGGCGCCGCGGCGGAGATCGGTGAGTCCGATTTCGGCGAGTTGTGTTTCCCAATCGTGGCTGGTCGTCGGCAAAGGCATTAATAGTCCGTGGTCGAGATCGTGCAGGCCGGGGTCGGGCCTGGTTAATTATCTGCTCCCACATTCAAGCAGAATGGATTACCTGCGTGAAGTCGGAGTTATCCGAGGTTTAGGGATTGGTACTCACTTCGTCGGAGTTGGTCGATTCCGCCGTGGGATTCGTCAACGTATAGCGATCGATAAAGACTTGAGTGGGGCGTACCCGGCCGAGAGTTCGCATCTCACCTAATGCTGCGAGTTCGCCGTTGGGAGTCAACAAGGCAACGCGGCTGCTGGTGGCGAGATGATTGAGGACAATCATGCGACCGTGAGCGACATCCCACAGTTCGAGGGCCGAGCAGCGATGTTGGGGCCAGTGTTCGACCGCACGGACTGGAGACTGCAGGTGTGCGGCGACATTTTCTTTTTGCAGATCATCAATCGCGATGGCTTCTGTGGAGTGGAAGGGTCCGATGCGGCTGCGGAGCAGGGCGGTCATGATCGCGCCGCAGCCCAGGAGTTCGCCCAGATCCCGGCCGATCGACCGGACGTATGTTCCCGACCCGCACTCCATGAGGAGTTCTAACTTAGGCCACGCATAATCCACGATTTCCAGCCGCGAGACATGCACCTGCCGGGGGGCGATGTCGACCGCCTGGCCTTGTCGCGCCAGCGCGTAGGCTCGTTGGCCGTCGATGTGCACGGCCGAGAACTGGGGAGGCACCTGCCAGATGTTGCCGATAAATTGCGGTAGAAGGGCTTCGATGTCGGTTCGAGCAGGATGTTGGGAGACTTCAACCGTCGTGATTTCGCCGGTGCTGTCGTCGGTATCACTACGGCAACCGAGCTGGAAGACCGCGTGATATTCCTTTTCACGCTCTTGAGCCCCGCTGATTAACCGCGTGGCAGCTCCCACTGCGACAACGAGGACTCCTTCCGCGAGGGGATCCAATGTTCCCGCATGCCCCGCTTTGGATGGTTTAACGAGACGCTCGACACGGTTGACGACGTCGCGTGAGGACCAGCCCGCGGGTTTATAAATGTTCAACAATCCAGACAGCGGCGGCGAGGGCATGCGGTTCTCGGGCGTTTTCGATGAATTCGGAAGCGAAAGACTTTGTTAGGTGAGCCGGGCGGCCCATGTTGCGGCGTTACTGAGACTGATTATCGCGAATAGGATATTTGTGGCAATGATGTAAATCTGGCTCGCGGAATATCGGCTATCGAACGGGATGAATACGAAGTTGTGATGACGAAGGGTCACAAAGACGTTAGTTTATAGGTTGATGAATGCATTTCGCAGCGAGCGTTTTTTTATGTGGTGGGATGATGAGCCGATTTTCTCGAGTGACATTGGGTGTTGTCGTCTGTGCGTTGCCCGCGATTTTAGCAAGCGGACTGTGCAATGTCCCGGCGGCGCGACTCACGGCGGATGAGGCCCGGGTGCCTGCCGCGAAACCGCACGCCCGGCCCATCGGCCTGGCCTATCTGCACGCGGACCAGCGGTTGCTGGTGGCCAACCGTGACTCCGGAACGATCACGACGATCAATCCCGAAACGCGACAAGTTGTCAGCACCTGGCAGATTCCGGGGGCTGAGCAGCTTGCGGATTTCATCGTGTCCGAAAATGGCCCGTACCTGCTGACCTGTAGTACGACTCAGAATCGCGTGTGGCTGCTCAAGCGGCTCAATGATCAAGAATTCTCCGTGCTGGAGACGCTCGCGGTACCCGCTGGCCCGGTGGGTCTAAGCTGGTTGCCGGATGGGAAATCTCTCAACGCTGAAGTCACGATTGCCTGCCAGTGGGCGCGGGCGGTGTTATTCGTCAAGTTTGCCCCGGACGCGGCGTCGGGTTCACGTCTGGTCGTACGGCAAACCGTATCGTTGCCACATGCGCCTCGACGAATGCTCGCCGTTCAAGAGGGGGCCCGGTTGCTGGTCGCGGATGCGTTTGGTGGTTCGATCAGCGTGATTAAGTCGGATAACGGCGTTTTAGAGCGCACGAAGAAGCTGCCGGGACACAATCTCCACGGCTTGGGAATGATGCAAGATAAACAACGCGTGATTGTGGCCCATCAGATCTTAAACCCTGTCGCTGAGACGTCACATGACGGCGTGTTCTGGGGCATCGTGATGACCAACAATCTGCGATTAATTCCGCTCGAAAACTTTTTAAGCGACACTCGGGAGCCGCTGGAAGACGCGGATATCCATTTTCTGGGCGAACCGAAGCATGGTGCGGCCGACCCGACGTCAGTGACCGTAGGACGATTTGAGACCATGCTAACGACGCTGGGCGGTGTGGATGAGCTGGCCGTGGGCGTGCATCTTGATCACAGCTTTGACCGCATTAAGGTCGGCCGGCGACCGGTCGCGGTGGTGACTGATACGACCGGCAAACTGGCCTATG
>JAQGHS010000616.1 GCA_028291605.1 Planctomycetaceae bacterium
CATAGGCCAAACGACCCTGGCCCACCGTCGGACCGGGGCTGTAGATCACTGAATCCACCGCGGCCTCATCGACGGCGCCTGGATTTCCCGTGACTACCAGCGTGTCGGAGCCCAACCCGCCATCGAACGTGACTGGCACGCCGATGATCCCGTTAGTCGCTCCCGCTTCGTCAGTCACATCCACCGTCAACGTGTCGTCGCCGCCTTGGCCCAGGATGTTGAACTGGTCGAGTCCCGTACCGAATGTGACAGTCCCGGCATCGACTGTCGCGGTCGTTGCGGTCAACGTAATCGCGTTGGGGCCATCGTCGCCATGCACATTGAATCCATCGAAAGCACCGGTACCGAAGAAGGTCACTGACCCGACTGTTGCGTACGAGTAATCTGTGTTGGGACTTGCCGAGTCCGTAAACGTGCCGACCCCGGCTCCGGTCGGCGTCACGTCAATGGCGTGGTCGGTTCCAGGGCTGGCGACCACAATCGAACCGGCCCCGGCAAACAGGTTCACGTGCTCCACACCCAGCCAGGTCACATACTGCGTTGCACCTTCATTAACAGCGGGAAAATAGGGATAGGCGGTGACGGTGCCGCCGCTTCCCAAAAAGTTGAGCGTATCACTCGCGGACGGATCGCCACCGTCAACGGACAGCCCCCCCGTAAACGGATGATTGCCAGGCACACTGAAGGTATCGTCGCCGGCGAAGCCCACCAGATCCAATAGGCCGACGCCGGGCGTGGTGATGGGCACAATGGCGACGACCACTGTGTTGATCGTGTTAAAGCGAGTGGATGTGATCCCTCCCGTGGCGCTGACAGAAAACTGATCCGAAGAGTCAGTGCCATGAATTGTCAAATCGTCAACGCGCGTGTTGCTGACGTCGGCGAACGCCAGACTGCCATTGGTTCCTAACTGTGTGAACGCGACGGGGATAATTGGGCTACCACCGTTCGTTACCGCGGCCCGAATCGAAATCACACCTTCGTCCGCCACCGTGCCTTCATCCAGCGTAATGACGTGTTCGCCAGCGGGCGTCGTGACGGTCAGGGCATCACTGCCCCCGTTGCCGTCGAAGATCAAGTGCTCGACGGTGGTTGCCGTGATGGTCGGTCCCAAACCGGTGACGCGCGCGCCGTCGAGGGTCAACTGGTCGATCGTGACAGTATCCTGGCCGGTCGTGCCATTGACGATCAACGTGTCGCTGGCCGTCGGATCGCCGCCGTTGACGATGATGTCGGTCAAGCCCGTCGGCGTATTCGGATTGTTGAGGCTGATCGTATCGTCGCCCCCTTGGCCATCAATGGTCAAAGTGCTCTTGTTGATGAAATTGATCAAGGCGAAGTCATCGACGGTGACCATACCGGTGGCCGTGCTGAATGGTGTCGCGGTGTAACTGATGGCATTATCTGCCGGGCCAGCTTCAATCATGAGGGGGCCGGTCATATTGTCGAACACTGGGCTCCCGATGAAGTTGCTGGCCGGGTCCAGGTTCTGAAAATTAAGGAGAAATGACCTGGTCGGCGCGGTTGAAATGACTGAAATATTGCCCTCTCCAGGATTCGGTCCCGGGGTGTACTTCTCGAAGCCGACCGTGCCGTTAATTAACGTCAGCCTGTCGCCGTCCGCTCCTCCATCATAGGTGATGTCAAGCAATGACAGGTTGCCGAAAAAACCACCGGCACCGCCGTTGTCTATTTCGAACTCGTCTTGACCGGCGTCCAGATTGACGATGACGTGCGTGGCAGCCGAAATATCCAGCGTCTGCACCCCTGGTGCCGGATCAAGGTCCTCGGAAAACGAACCTGGGCTGGTTCCGAAGAACTCGATGTGGCCAGCACCATTGACGCGAAGTTCCAGGACATCAGATGTCGCATCACCTGTGAATGTGACCTCGGTCCCTACCAGAGACGACGTCACGCTGAGTAAGGTTCGGTCTTCCAGTCGCTCGACCGGGCCTGACGATTTTCTACGGCGCGGACTTGACTTCAGGTTGCGTAGCGCGACATTTTGCTTGATCCACCAGCTCATCGATTTGGGAAACCACATGACGCGACTCCATCTGAAATGTGATCATCGCGCAACTCAGCCGAGGGACTGGGGTGCTAAGCCAAATTGGTTGTTCGGCAATACGATGGGAACCGAAACACGCGCGTACATACAGACAGTGACGTACGTTTCTCCCTCGGAATGTGCCTTCAACCCCGCGGCGTGACGGACCTCAGCACCCGGGACACGCAACTTGCCCCCGAGTTAGCGGTGCCTGATCCAACGGGCATGCCCACTAACTATGTCGGGAGTCAATACGACTCGAAAAACCGACGAACCTGAAGATGGCCCGGACAACGACTTTGGACTTGCTGTGTGGTAAATCGACGCAGAACGATTCAATTAACGATACCGGCCGGGAAACATCCCGATGCAGAAAGTCTCTGCCGCGGCTTGCCGTCCGCGTTTGAGTCACGGCGATAGCGCAGGCGTGGTGAAATGTGGTTTTGAAGACTGTTACTAAGAAGTGGTGCGCGCAAGCAGTAAAAACACACGACCGATTCCTTTGCTGTGAGGGGAAGCAAGAAAGGATTTACGATCAGCCGATTCGGGTCACGTGAGTGATGTCAATAATGATGAACGCAACACCCGCAGCAAAAAACATGCCTCGCGGCTTGTGAGCCAGACGTGATTCAACTCCTCAGGCCGCAAGGCCTCGATATCATGGCGTGTGGCAGCAATTCGGGTCGCGTGACGAACCTGAGGCAACATTCGACTCAGATCCGGGTCCGGTCTGATTTGCGGTATTGTGGCTCCGCAACGATCAGACTGATTTGACAACGTCCATTCTCCTGCTCGCCCAATGGCCAATGCCTGCCCAGCGGCCGTTGCGACCCAATCCCCAGTCGATGTGACAACAGACACGCTATCTTTTTGCGCGAAGGGTCTCCGCATCAAATCACCTCGGAAATCAGGGACAGGCAATTGTTGCTTCCTTCGTCGTAAAAAGCGGGCAGATTGGGCCAGTCGCTGGTCTTCTCGAACACAGCTTGATTGCATCAATCCCCACTGATACGATCGGTGTCGTGAACATCTTGCGACTGGCAACACGATTCCAGTGAATTGACGCATCGGATTGCACTGCCTGAAAGACGCCTTGGAATGAAGGTGCGAGAGCTTCTGCTGCGAATTCTTGTCATTCTGGCGTGCCCGTGCTGGCTGGCTGCCGGTGAGGCATTATTACGTCTCGAACCAGCGGCACCTCAGTTGACAGGAGCCGATGCGCGCCAGCAACTCCTGGTCACGGCCCCTCGCGATGGCCGTCAGCGCGATGTCACGGCAGAGGCGAAGTTCCGTTCGTCGGACCCGAAAGTTGCCATCGTCCGTAGCGACGGAGTGATCCTGCCGGTTTCGGACGGAGTGGCCCGAATCACGGCTACCGTTGAGAATCTGGAAACGTTCGTGGAAGTCACCATCGCTCAATCCCACACTTCGCTGCCGCTGCATTTCACGAATGACATTATTCCATTGTTGACCAAGGCGGGGTGTAACTCGGGTGGTTGCCACGGAAAGCAAAGCGGTCAGAACGGATTCAAGCTGTCCGTTTTCGGAAACGACGCGCTGGCGGACTATGAAGCGTTGATTCATGAGGGGCGAGGTCGCCGCCTGTTCCCCGCAGTTCCCGCTCAATCGCTCCTCCTGGCCAAGGCCACCAACCGCGTGCCGCACGGCGGTGGCCGACGGCTGGAAGAGGATTCCATTGAATATCGGCGACTGCTGCGCTGGGTTGTGTCCGGGGTGCCGAAGGGTGCGGATGACGCGGTCCAGGTTGTTCGCATCGAAGTCCATCCCAATCAGCGAGTCATGACCGAGCGATCTCAGCAGCAACTGTTGGTCACGGCACATTATTCAGACGGAACCCGGCGGGACGTGACGCACGAAACCCTCTACAGCTCGAATGACGAGACCCTCGCCCAGGTTGATCCGCGGGGACGAATTGCGACGACGATGCTGGCCGGTGAAGCGGCCATTGTGGCCCGTTATCGCGAACAGGTCGCCTCCAGCCGTGTTACGGTACCCCTGAATAAGGATCTGGCGATCCCGGCAGAACTCGCCAAATGGAATCGCTCGCATTTCATTGATCGACTCGTGGCCGACAAGTGGGAGCAACTGCACCTGTTTCCCTCGGCAGAGGCTGACGACGCGACGTTTCACCGACGAGTATTTCTCGATCTGATTGGCAAGTTGCCGACGCCTGCAGAAGTCACCTCGTTTTTGACGGACACCCGTTCCGACAAGCGTGCTCAACTGGTTGACAGACTGTTATCCCGTCCAGAATACGCGGATTACTGGGCACTGAAATGGGCCGACCTGCTGCGGATCAACCGCGAAGATCTGGGGGCCAAGCCGGCGTATCAATATCATCAGTGGCTGCGAAACGCGTTGCAGCAGAATCAGCCCTACGATCAACTTCTGCGCGAGTTACTGACGGCTCAAGGGAATAATGAACGCAACGGTGCGGTCAATTTCTATACGGCATTTCCCACTCCGAACGACCTGTCGATCGCCGTCAGTCAGGTGTTTCTGGGAGTGCGTCTGGAATGTGCCCGCTGTCACCACCACCCCTATGAGAAATGGGGACAGGACGACTTCTATGGACTGGCCGCCTTCTTTCCCAAGATCCAGAAGAAAAAGGGAGACGGAACGGAGCTGATCTTTTTTGTCGGCGACAAAGGGGACGTGAAGCACCCGAAAACTCAGGCCGTCGTACTTCCTCAGGTGCTGCTGGGTGAACCGAAAGAATCCACCCCGCAAAGCGATCCGCGTCAGATTCTCGCCGACTGGATCACCGCACCACAGAATCCGTTTGTCGCCCGGACCCTAGTGAATCGCGTGTGGGCACAGTTGATGGGACGGGGACTCGTTGAGCCAATCGACGACATGCGCGAGACCAATCCCTCGACAAACGAACCGCTGCTCAGGGCCTTGGCTCAGGACTTTGTCGAGCATCACTACGACATGCGGCAATTGATTCGTACCATCGTTACCTCACGGGTTTATGGGCTCAGTTCCCAGCCAAATGTTTCCAATGCTCGCGATACGCAAAACTATTCACGAGCCTATCGCAAGCGACTGGGAGCCGAGGTTCTGCTGGACGCCGTCAGCGACGTGACCGGCGAAGCCCATTCCTTTACGGGGATGCCTCCCGGAACGCGAGCGGTTCAACTGTGGGACCACCGCCTTCCTTCCTCATTCCTCGACACGTTTGGCCGGCCACAGCGGAAAACGGTCTGCCAATGTGAGCGGGTTTCAGAGACCTCATTGGGTCAAGTCTTGCACCTCATGAATGCCCCGGTGGTGAGTGACAAGATTTCCTCGCCAACGGGTCGAGCAGCAAGTCTGGCCGCCAGTGAGCGCAGTATTGATGGCATCATCGTGGAACTCTATCTCGCCACAATGGGGCGAGCGCCGAAAGATGTGGAATTGTCAGCAGCCCGCAACGCGTTTAATACCGCAGGGGCCACGCGTCGCAGTGCTGCCGAAGATGTATTATGGGCACTGCTGAATTCGGCCGAGTTTGTCCTGAATCACTAACGAACGAAGAGAACTCAAAATGGCCAGCCGCTATTGCGACGGACATTCGCGCCGCGACTTCTTGCAGACCGGGCTCGGGGGAGCCGGTGGCTTGGGGCTGGCCCAGTTGTTGCGAGCCACTGCGAATGGAGCGGAACCGGGACAACCCGCTCCGCAGGCCAAACGCTGCATTCTCATCTGGATGGATGGCGGGCCCAGCCATCATGAGACGTTCGATCCGAAGCCCAATGCCCCCGTAGAGATTCGCGGCGAGTTCGACCCCATCGCCAGCAACGCCCCCGGAATACAAGTCTGCAGCCTGCTCCCGAAAACGGCCCAGGTCATGAATCTGGTCTCGGTCGTTCGGTCCATTGCCCACCACGATCCTGGCCATGGAGGCGGTAATCACTACCTGACCACCGGCTGTCCGACACCGGTGCCGATTGGCTGCGGCGACTCGGCCAGTTTCCACCCCAGCCTGGGTTCATTCATCGCGAAAGAGAGCAGGGCAGTAGCCGGCCTGCCACCCTATGTCCAGTTCGCGCTGCCCAGTCCCCTTCGCTCGGGCGGCCCCAATTTTCTCGGGAGTAAATACGCTCCGTTCCTGGTGGCCAATAATCCCAACGATCCTGATTTTCAACTCGCCGATGTCACGCTGCCACCCGGTATCTCGGAAGGACGAGCCAGTTCTCGTGTGACGTTGCGACGGACGCTCGACAGCCTGGAACGCATCGGTGATGAAGCCGCGGCTGATCCCGCGCGGGGTCTAGACAACTTTTACGAACAGGCCCAGCGACTGATCACCTCCCCGCAGACCAAGCAAGCATTTGACTTGAGCCGCGAGCCAGCCAAACTGCGAGATGAGTATGGTCGGACGATGGTCGGCCAGCAATGTCTGCTCGCCCGGCGACTGATGGAAGCAGGGGTGCCGTTTGTCACCGTTCAGCACGCGGGCTGGGATCATCACGGCAATATTTTCACTTACTTGAAAAACCGCTGGCTGCCAATCTTCGACACCGCCTTCTCGGCATTGCTGCGCGATCTGGAAGAGCGTGGCCTGCTGGCCGATACGCTGGTTTTGGCACTCGGAGAATTTGGCCGCACACCGCGGATCAACAAGGATTCCGGCCGTGACCATTGGCCGGGTGCGATGTCTGTCGTCGCGGCCGGGGCCGGCGTCCCGCGTGGCCAGGTGATCGGCGCCACAGACAAGAACGGGGCGGCTCCGGTTGATCGCCCGTTAAAGGTCGAGGATTTCGCTTGCACCCTGCTTGCCAAGTTGGGGATCGATCCGCACAAGGAGTATATCACTCCCCAAGGACGCCCTGTCCCCATCGTGAACGGCGGGAAGCCGATTGCGGAATTGTTCTGATTGCGAACCATTTTGTCGCAAGCAAGGGCACATCCAAAACAATTGAATTGCCTGTGGTCTGTAGGATGGGCACTCTTGCCCGTCTGCATTGGAGTTCCGAAAAAAGAGACGGGCAAGAGTGCCTATCCTACAGGTCAAGATCTGTTTCGCACCGCCTTAGAAACATTCGGTTCATGTCCCACTCTCTGTTTCGTACCAGTTTGATCGGATGTCTGTTAGCGGTATCGTTGCTGATGGGAAGCGCGTCCGCTCAAACAGCACCGGAAATCGAATATCTGTTTCCCGCAGGAGCCCAGCGCGGCACACGGGTTGAGGTGCTACTCGGCGGAAAGTTCATGCCGGGCCCGTGCGGTCTGGTCGTGACAGGTGTAGGGACCGCATCCGATAACTCCACGGTGACAGACCGGTTTGCCGTGACCGTCGCTCCAGATGCTCAACTCCGGCCCGCAGAAGTTCGCATCATCGCTGCTCAAGGCGGTTCGCCCCCGTTCCCATTTCTGATCGGAGATCTGCCGGAAATCATTCACACCCAGTCGGAAGAAGTGCGTGAACTGAAACTGCCCGTGACCATCAATGGCCGTTTCCATCCCGCCGGAGAAATCCACCAATTCACGCTCGATCTGAATGCCGGGCAACAGATCGTCTGTGCCGCCACGACACGAGCGATCCGATCGCCACTGGACGCGACACTGCGGTTGCTGGATCCCGCCGGGCAGGTCGTCGCCTCGAGCACCCCTCAGCGCTCGGCCGACTCTCTGCTGGTCTTCCGCGCCAGTCAGCCCGGCCGCTTTACGCTGCAGGTTTTTGATTTCCAGCTCGTCCGCAGCCCGCAACACATCTACCGCCTGACCGTCACCGACGGCCCATGGCTCGACCGGACTTTTCCCGCCGGAGTGCAAGAGAACGGCGAGCGAGACGTCACACTGTATGGCTGGAACCTACCAGGGGGAGATGGTCGGTCGATGCCTCATCGCCTGCAAGTCGGCGCGGCGGAAACTCATGAATTGACATTACCCAATTGTGCCAATCGGCTGTCCCTGATAGTGGGGCCGAATCCGGAATCGATCGAGGTCGAACCCAACGACATCGGCGAGCAGGCCCCACAGATCACGCCACCCCTGACCGTCAACGGCCGTCTCGGCACACCGGGAGACATTGATGCTTACGCCTTCAATGCCAACAAGGGAGCACGCTTCGCCATTGAGGTGGCTTCGACGGCGCTGGGCTTCCCGGCGGATCCCGCACTCTCGGTTCAGGATGCGGCCGGTAAGACGTTGATCGAACTTGATGACGGCCCGAATTCCCGCGATCCGAGCCTGCGTTTTACCGCTCCGGCAGACGGCCGATTCGTTGTGGTGCTGCGCGAACATAGCCGCCAGGGGGGTGACGAATTTATCTATCGCCTGCGAATCGTCCCCCTGCAGCCGGATTTCGCGGCCCGAGTTGACGTCTCTGCATTTGCCCTGCAGAGCGGCCAGACGCTGAAACTGCCGGTCAAAGTCGAACGCATTGATGGGCTGGAGGCCGATCTGGAAGTCACCGCGGTTGACCTGCCAAGCGGGATCACGGTTCAACCACAACCAGTCCCCAAGTCCGCCACAGCCACAGTCCAACTGCCGCTGATCGCCGCCGCCAAACTCGGCTCGGTTTCCGGATTGGTACGCATCATCGTGCGGACCACCGATCCCCAACATCCGCGTCAGAAAGCGGCCCTGATTGCAGAGAATCCTCAAGCCACGTCGGGCAGCCAATCGCTCTGGATCGCCATCAGCCCCGAGGTTCCCTTTACTCTGAAAACAACTGCGACGATTCTGGAAGCTCCTCGCCTGGCCGCCTTTTCATTCCCCGTCACCGTCGAACGCAAAGCCGGATTTACGGGCGCAATCCGACTAGTTGGCGTCGAACCGGATCGTCGTGGCACGGTGGTTCCGTTGGAGGGGAACATCGCCGCCGAAAGCCCACAGGGAACGATTCCGCTGATCATCCAACACGGCGTGACCGAAGGGACAACGCACCGCTGCCGCGTCATGGGTGTAGCCGAAGTGTTGGACGCTGCCGGAAAACCGTGCCTGGTCTTTCATGTGGCGGGGGGCAGCATGTCGATGGGCTGCCAGCCAAGCCAACTCACCTTGACGGCCGAACCGGCGGTCGTGATGGGGCGTCTCGGAGTGCCGGTCCAAATTCGAGTGCAATTGATGCGGCGAGCTGCCATGGAGCCAGTCACGCTCCGCATCGAACAGCCGGCGGGAGTCCCACCGTTAAACTCCGATCCGGTCACTGTCAATGCCGATCAGAGTACAGCAACGCTCACGCTGAACTTTGCTCGCGATGCGATCATTCCACCTCGAACCAACCTGACCATCCAGGCGGAATCATCGCGGGGTGGCCTGCCCATTTATGGCCGAGCTACCTTTCGCCTCGAAAAACCATAGTCCAGCCACTCAATGAATTCATTCTGGAGCAATTTGGCTTGTTGAGAGCCCCTGACAATACAAAGAGTGTTTAGCCACAGATGAACACAGATTAAACACGGATTTTGTGGCTAGATACCGCGAAACGTCATCAAATCCTCAGCCTAATCCGTGTTTCATCCGTGTCCATCCGTGGCTAAATTCTTCCTGAGTTTGTTCGACTTAATGATTCGTGACGGAGCCCCTTTCAAGATTTGTTTGCGATTCTTGAATCTGATCGACAGGTAACTGCCATGTTGCGAATGCTTGCTGGATGTGCGTGCTTTCTGATCCTGGGAATTGCACTCGTTGCCGGAACCAGGCTGAATGACGATTGCAACCTGACATTGCGATTGACCGATGCGGAAACGGGTCAGACCGTGCCCGGGTTGGTGCGGTTCCGCGATGGTGACGGCGATGGAAAAACAATCTCTGTCGCGGAACTGTTTCCACGTAACTTGACTCCCGGTGTCGAACAGCGAATCGATAACTGGTCGGTCATCGTCAAACCGACCACGGTCAAGGTGCCACGCGGGAAGCTGATCATCGAAGCGTTCTTCGGGCTGGAAACCGAACGAGCGAGGGTCACCGTGGACTTGACCGGCAAGGCAGAAGATTCCATCACGGTGC
>JAQGHS010000581.1 GCA_028291605.1 Planctomycetaceae bacterium
CGGTGATACCGATGAGGGGACGAGTCATAGGACTATGATTCTAGCGATGTCAGGTGAGCCAAGCGCCGTAAGCCCGCGGACAATTCGTTTCGTAAACCCAATACATGCTCCGGCGCCTTACGGCCCCCGGCTCTCCCGCCTGACCTGTTTCGCCCCGTCGCCGACCTAATTCAAGATTGCTCCACATCGTCATCACGACAGTCCGTTCAGGTCATTCCTCACGGTTCATTCGGGCCCTCTGAACGCTCAAACATGGCGAATCTGCAAGATTATTCGTCTTCCCTAAAAGATTATTCGTCTTCGGCACGATTTTTGAAAAATGGCAATTTGAACACAGATTCTATTAACAGTGGACACACCCTTTATGATAACGTTTCGTTTATAGGTTCTTCCCGGGCCGCGTCCCCTCAACGATTTAGCGCTCGTTCCGAACAGGGCATCCTTTCCGGGAATAAGGAGTAAATTTCGCAAGTATCGATCTGACGAGTGGTTCGTCCTGAAACGGTGGGCATCGTGGGCGATAAGAAGAATCTGGTAGTCGGCGATCAGTCGACAAAGGCTGATACGGCCACTGAACGCAACCAGATGGACGTCACTTGCTTCGACAGTGGAGCCGGGTCGACGGACGTAAAGCGATACGAAGTCGGGGGTTACCTCGGCAAGTATCAAATCATGGGCTACCTCGGACGAGGTGGCATGGGTGTTGTGTACCGCGGCTTTGATCCGCTGGTCGAACGCGACGTGGCCTTGAAGGTATTACCCTCCGGTCTCTCCGTCAGTCCCCAAGCCCGGCAGCGATTTCTCGCCGAAGCACGCGCCATCGGCAAACTCAATCATCCCAACGCGACCGCTCTGTATGAGGTCGGCGAAACGGATGGATCGTACTTTCTGGCCATGGAATTCGTGGGTGGTGGATCCATTGCCAATCTTCTCGAAGGGCAAAAATGCCCGGTCGAACGGGCCACGCGCTATCTCGCAGAAATCTGCTTTGGCTTGGCAGCCGCACATGAAGTCGGGCTGATTCACCGCGACATCAAGCCCGAAAACCTGCTGCGAACGTCTCGGGACCACATCAAGATCACCGATTTCGGACTCGCCAAGGTCCTGGATGCCCTATCCAGTTCGTCCCTCAAGCTGACCAATCCCGGCAGCATGCTCGGCACGCCGCTCTATATGAGTCCCGAGCAATTCAGCGGCGGCGAGGTCGATTCCCGGTGCGACATCTATTCGACCGGCGCGACCTACTTGCACATGCTGACCGGTAGAGCGCCGTATTCGGATTGTGAAAATCTCTCGCAACTGATGTATGCCCACTGCCAGAAGCCCATTCCCGACCCGCGAGCCATGACCCCGCTGCTTCCGGCGGCGTGCACTGAAATCGTGCGAAGGGCGATGGCCAAGCGGCCGGAAGATCGCTACGAATCAGCCGATGACATGGCACAAGCGGCCATGATTTTGCTCGGGGAATTGGGCGGTGCCGATGCCGTCTCGCTTTCCGATTCTCACCACGGGCTGGGTGACGCACCGTCCCGACTCAAGCTGTCCGGTTCTGCAATTCGTCCCCAACCGACAACGATGTGGCTGGTGGAACCGTCACGCATGCAGGCCCGCGTGCTGCAGCAACATCTCGCCGAATTGGGAGTACCCAACATTCAGGTCTTCGCCACGATCGGCGAGACGATTGCCGGTCTGGCGGACAAGGTCCCGAGTGGCATCCTGTCTGCCATGCATCTGGATGACGGAAGCGGCGACGATCTGGCCGCGCAAGTGCGGAAACATTCACGCGGCGCAGCCATTCCCTGTTTTTTGATTTCCAGCAGTGCGTCAGATGCGGGAGCCAGTGCGAATGATCCCCACCGGCCGCAGATCCTGCAAAAACCGGTTACGAAAGAGATGCTCGCGGAGGTATTGAAGCGGATTGCTGCACTGCCGGCGCGATGAACCACAGCCAGAAAACCAACTTAAAATCTCCTCTCCGTGATCTCCGTGTCTCCGTGGTGCAACGAATCAGATGATTCACCACGGAGACACGGAGAACGCAGAGAAGAGTTCAGAAAACGGACGCAAGGAGGCGAACGCGTTCCCCCGACACAACCTGATTTATTACTCGTCCACTGCCCAAACGCGTGCCGTGAGGTTGCGTGGACGAATTACAACACTGGGGCGGCTGCCTCCCTGGGCTGCCGTGTTTTGTCTCGTCGGAGTGCGTCCGTGGATCAATCGTTGTTGCAAGAGTTCGTCCTCGAGTCGACTCATAGTCTCGAGAAGGTGGAGCAAGATCTGCTCGCCCTGGAACGGACGTTTGATGCGGCGGCCATCAACCGGATGTTCCGCGCCCTGCACAGTATCAAGGGGTCGAGTTCGTACCTGGGACTGCACACGATCGAGCGGTTATCGCACCAGGCGGAAACGTTGCTCGATCTGCTGCGGCAGCGCTTGCGAGAACTGACTCCCGCTACGGTGGACGTCTTGCTGCAATGCGTCGATCAGTTGCGCCAGATGTTGCAATTGCCCGATCACGGGGCGAGTGTTGATATCAATCCCACGGTGACGCGCCTGTTTGAATTCATCCGGGAACCCGGCGTCGAGGCCCCAACTGACGAGGCGTCGGATGCCGATTTCACCTTGTCCGAACCGCTGCCGGCACCCGTCGAGCGTGCCACCGTTGATCGCAGCACCGTCGAATTAGAGCGTCCCTTGTCGAACAGCTCCGTGGCGCCAGCGATTCCACCCGGCTCCGGCGAGACTCCTCTGGGGCGCACCTTCATTTTAGAACATGACAACGATCAGCATGATCGAAACGGTGGACGACTGCTGGTCGCTGCCACAGCCCCGCCAGTAGCAATGGCGCCAGCCGTGCAATCGTTATCCGGCAGCCATGGTGGTTTTGCAACAGCGCCGGCCGCCCAGGCGGCAGTTCGAACAGAGGCCATCCCGCATGCCCGAAACGGCTCCTTGACACCGGCTGGTGGTAATGGCAGCCCATCCGCACCGCCACCCGCGGCGCTGTCCGATTCACGCGGTGACGATCACCCCGCAGAAGAAAAAATGATGCGGGTGCGGGTCAAGTTTCTGGACGATCTGCTGCAGTTAACTGGCAACATGGTCATGGCCCGCAACCAGTTGCTCAGCAAGTACAACTTCGCCGACGACCCGGCATTTGGCACGCTGTCGCAGTGCGTGACCCAGGTCCACAAGACGATCGTCCAGACTCGCATGCAGCCGATCGGCACGTTGTTTGATCGTTGCGAACGCCTCACGCGCGATCTGGCCCGGCAGCTGGGAAAGGAAGTCTCGCTCGAAGTCCACGGCCGCGAATTGGAACTCGACCGGAGTGTCCTCGAAGCATTCTCTGATCCGCTCACGCACTTGCTGCGAAATGCTCTCGATCACGGCCTGGAAACGCCCCAGGAGCGCCAAGCCGCCGGCAAGACGCGCGTCGGCCATCTCAAACTGGCCGCTCGGCAACAAGGGGCAGAGATCATCCTCTCGCTGGAGGACGATGGTCGCGGGATCGATCCTGATCGTATCAAACATCGCGCCATCGAACGGGGGTTGATCACCGCCGACCAGGCCGAAACACTCCATCGCCGCGCCTTGCTCGACTTTATCTTCCGCTCGGGATTTTCCACGCGCGACGAAGTGACCAGCCTCTCCGGTCGCGGGGTAGGGCTGGATGTCGTCCGTACGAATCTGGAATCACTCGGAGGGGTCGTCGAAGTACAGAGCACCGTCGGGAAGGGCTCGGCATTTGTCGCCCGGTTGCCTTTGACGCAGGCCCTCGTCTCGTCATCCCTCATCTCGGCACTCATCGTCAAATGCGAGGAAGAACGTTACGCCATCCCACAAACGGCAGTCGATGAGATCATCAAGGTCGACCCGCGCAGTGACCGCGACCGCATCCGCCGCCTCAATGGCCGCATGGTCTATCAATTACGTGACACCGTACTGCCGGTTGTCTCACTCCGATCGGTCCTCGGCGGAGGCGACAATACCCCCGAGGAAGAACACGTCGGCGAGCGAATCCTGGTGGTGATTCAGTTCCGTCAGCAATTGTTCGGAATGCTGGTGGATCTGATCGTCGGGGTCGACGAAATCGTGGTCCGTCCGTTGCCTCGGATGGTAAAAAACTGCGGCATCTTCTCCGGCCACACGGTCATGGGAGACGGACAGATCGCACTCATTCTGGACAGCGGTGGCATCGTTGACCGCGAACAACTCACGTTTGCCGACGATACTCTCGGCACGAGCCTGCTGCACGGGGAACGCGAACACGTCGAAGGAGATCAACGGCTCGTCGTCTTCAGCTATGCCGATACCGAACATTTTGCAATTCCCCTGGAAATGGTGTCGTTGATTGAACGCGTCGAACTCGATGACATCCGCCGAGTCGGAGCACAAGAGTACGTGCAAGTGATGCAACGGACATTGCCGTTGTTGCGTCTGGACAGGGTGATGGGGGTCGGCGGCCTGCCGAAACTGGCGGAATCGTACGTCCTGGTGCCGGCACGGGTCAGCTACCCGATTGCCGTACTGACTGGTCGCCGCGTGGCGGTGGTCGATGCCGTCGAGCAATTCGAGTCACGGCTCAGCGACGGTCAGGGGATGCTGGGCACATTCATGCACGACAATAAACTGGTCATGCTGCTCGATCTGTACCGCCTCTTTGAGCGACACTCTCCCGATCGATTCCGCCTCAGTCCTGTCGAACAGCGTCCCGCTCAGATCCTGCTCGCGGAGGACAGCCCCTTCTTCCAGAATTTGATCCGCAGCTATCTCGAACATCCACCGCGACGATTGACGGTCGTCAGCGACGGCGAGGAAGCACTGGATCTCCTGCGAGAGCATCCGGAAGACTTTGACGTCCTGGTCTCAGATATCGAAATGCCCCGGATGGATGGCTTCGAACTGGTGCGCCAGATCCGCGCCGACGCCGCATTACGAACGCTCCCCGTGATCGCCGTGACGTCGTTGGCGACTCCCGAACATATTGAACGCGGACTGCGGGAAGGGTTCGACTCCTACCTAATTAAGATCGATAAGGAACAACTCGTGTCGACGATTGATCGTTATCTGGAACGGGGAGCACGGCATCGGGCCGCCTTCACGAGCGCGAGAAAGGGGAGCACCTGATGCAAATCGTCACCTTCGCCTCTGCGGGCGGAGTCCATGGGATTCCAGTGCTGGCCGTCGAAGAGTTCTTCCGGCCGATCCCGCTCACGCGCGTCCCGCTGGCCGACAAACGCATCGCCGGCCTGTTGAATCAGCGTGGCAAGAGCGCCACCGTGCTGAATCTCCGCCAGTGCTTCCATCGCCCGACCGGCGAACCCGCGCTCCATCCGAAAATGATTCTGCTCGAAACTGAAGACCATCTGACCCCCGAAGCCCGCAGCATGGGAGTCCGCAGCTTCGCCGATCCGGTGGTGCTGCTGGTCGACCGGATTCTCGACATCGTCAACATCGACCGCAAGGATTGGCAACCTCGCCCCGCCCATATTACTGAACAATTTGTATCAGGCGTCGTCCGGCATGGCGACGGCTATATCTGCTTACTTGAGCTTCCCACATTGATCGACGACATTTTTAGTCCAAAGGCCTGACATGAGCATCGTTACTCAATCTCCCGTCGCGGCGCCGGCCCATCGCAACGGCGACGCCCGCTTCAGCATCTTCAGCCCGGTTATCACGGTCGAACACCGCGAGTTCTACGAGAAGATTGTCTCGGAACTGAACGGCGTCTTTCCCATTTGCACGCAGGGGAAATGCACCGCGGTGGAAGTCAGCGAAGACGCCACCGAGCAGGAGCAAATCACCGACCTGATGAAACGTGTCGAGAGCTTTTCCGGCGAGCTGCTTGAAGTCACCAAGCAACTGTTCGACCAGTTTTATCAGGCAAAAGAGCACTTCTGCCGGATGATCCACGGTACGACGGCATACGTCAAAATCAATCTGATGGACAGGAATTTGCTGGAGCGAACATGTGATGTCCGCTGGTGGGCGCTCGAAACAGCGTTCAGCGATTGCATCGACTTGACACAGAAGGTCCACGAACGACTGAAGCGACTGGTGCCAATTGCCGGGGATTCCGCTGGTGGCAAGACCCTTCGCAAATGCCTGGAAAAAGTTCCTCGCTGGGAAATCGATGCCGAGACCAACTCGCAATTGCAAACCTGTCTCACAGGCCTGGCCAAGCAGCTTCCCGAGAGCCACCGTGCCGAAGCGACGACACTCGCCAGCGACATCGTGCTCGTCCTTAAGAAGGCCTCGTTCGCCTGCGACCGCCTGGAGGACATTAATAACTCTTATACACTCTACCGCGACATCGTTATCGCCACGAAGGACGGGACGATCATTGCGAATTCCAACCAGCAGACCCGCTCGCAGGTGCTGGGGTTGAACATTGCCGACGAAAACTGGTTTCAGAAGGCACTCGCTACGAAAGATGGCACCCAGTATCACGCGCAAGACTTGACTCAATCGCGACTCGAGACCGATCAAAGCCTGGTCTACTCAGCAGCCATCCGCGAAAACAGCGACAACTATGGCAAAGTCATCGGCGCCATGGGGGTCTTCTTCGACTTCCAGGGCGAAGCCCAGATGATTCTCGACGATCATATGGCGCGTGACACGGTCAACCAGAACCACGTCGACGACGGCTGGTTCTCGTTCCTCACGAATTCCGTCGGAACGGTCATCGCGTCCAGCGACGCAGGCATCATCGAGCCGGGGAAGATGCCGCACGTCTCTCGCAAACATCGCACACCGGCCGCCGGCGAACTGCCCATGAGCTACGCCGTATTCGAAGGCCGCGAATCGGCCATCTTCTCCGCCCGCACCGACGGCTACCTCGACTATCCCGGCCTCGGCTGGTCATCACACTTGATCGTACCCAAAGACCAGATTTTCCGGACCGCCACCGTCACCACACAACTGGGCATCAGCATCGACGATCTCATGCAGTCACGCCTTGTGCCCGAGATCAATAAACAGACATTCGCCAAGGTGCAGGACGATAAAGAATCGATCCAGTTGATCTCGCTCAACGGAATCGTGTTTGCTTCAAAGCTGGGTAAGCGAGGCGTCGCACTCGGTCCAATCTTCGATCAGATCAAGCAGACCGGCGAATTCACGACGAGCAAGATGGAAGATCTGCTGAAGGAAATGGCGATCGGCGAGCTGCAACTCAACTTGCAGGCCCTGGAAAACTTCTCGAAACAAGCCATCGACTTGCTCGACCGCAACCTGTTCGAACGAGCGGCCGATATTCGCTGGTGGTCGACCGACCAATTCTTCTGGACGGCATTGCGTGAACCAACCGCCGAGAACTTTCAGAAAGCCGCTCATCGAATGGAGGTCATCAACGGCTCCTACACGATGTACCGCAATCTGGTACTCGCCAATCGCAACGGCGAGATCGTCGCCAGCGCGAAGAGCGAGGACCGCAACAAGCTGCGTTCCATCAGCGTGTACGACGACCCATGGTTCCTCTCCGCAATGCGCACCACCAAGTCGAGCGAGTTCGCCGTGCAGGACGTGCAGAAATCAAAACTCGAACCCCGCAAGGAACGTTCACTGATCTATTCCGGTGGAGTCCGTGCCGGCGGCGAACGACAGGGCGACCCCATCGGCGTAGTCGGAATCCTATTCGACTGGGATACGGAGGCCAAGAAGATCCTCAGCACATGCCTCCCCAAGAACCGGGACGGAGAATCGATCGCTGGTTGCGCCGCGTTCTATACCAACTCCGACTACGAAATTATTGATACCACCGACGAAGAGCATTTCCCAGTCGGCAACAAATTGGCGCTCCCCGCAGCTCACGGCGCATTGAAGGCGGGCCAGTCAGCCTCGGGCCTCTTCGTGCATCAGGACAAGCGATATATCCTGGGCTCATCACGAACGAAAGGCTACCGCGAATATGCGGGGCTATCATGGACGGCCCACGTAGTACGGCCAATCTGATGTCCCCGTAGGATCGGCATCCTGCCTGTCACTCCTACGTAAAGAATGACAGGCAGGATGCCGATCCTACGGAGTTGGCGGCAACCGCATCTCAAAGACCAGCCCTGTTGGGCTACGCCGTGA
This sequence comes from Planctomycetaceae bacterium, assembly GCA_028291605.1. Lineage (GTDB taxonomy): Bacteria > Planctomycetota > Planctomycetia > Planctomycetales > Planctomycetaceae > JAKFVC01. The sequence goes on from JAQGHS010000581.1 coordinate 8,086, forward strand.
AGCATTTTTGTCAGCGCTTTTCGAAGATGATCGAAGAAGTTCGATGCATTTCGTGGTTCGAGTTGATGGGAGGGCGAGGCTCCTGCCGAGCCGCATAGTCTAGCGAGGGCCGATAAACGCCTGCGGCTCGGCAGGAGCCTCGCCCTCCCGTGACGTCGAAAATATCCTTCACGGCGTAGCCTGTTGGGGCGTTGCCGTAATGGCGCAACTCTCGGCGCAAGAGCAACGCATTCCTGATGACGCGTCTCCTCTGGACGACTTGCAACGTTTTCGAAAACAGAGTTGACTCCGCGTCACTGTATTAGTAGTATTAATACAGTCGTGGAGACCAGTGATGGAGTTTGAAGTCAACACAACCGGTCGCGAACCGATCTACCGGCAGCTCGCCGGGCAGATTCGCGAGGCCATCGCCAGGGGGCGTCTGGCACCGGGTGATCGGCTGCCGTCGGTGCGCGAGTTGTCGAGGACGCTGGTCGTCAACCCGAATACGATCGCCCGCGCTTACACCGATCTCGAACATGAGGGTGTCTTGCACACGCGTCCCGGATTGGGCGTGTTCGTCGCTGCGCCCGGCAGCGATCTCACCAAGCCGGTTCGCAAGAAACGCCTGGTCGACAGGATTGACAGCCTGTTGACCGAAGCGGTGCATCTCGACTTCAGCCAGAGCGAAACGCTGGCACTGATTGAGGACCGGATGTCACAGTTCCAGTGGAAGGCGTGATGGCCAAGCCGTTGAGCGTTCCAGGTGGGCAAATTCAAAGAGGCAAATATGACCTACGCGATTCAGACTCGAGGCCTCACGAAGTTCTACGGCAACAAGCCAGTCGTTCGATCGCTGGATCTCAAGGTTCCGACCGGCTGCGTCTATGGTTTCCTGGGCCGCAATGGAGCTGGAAAATCAACGACGATCAAATTGCTGACGGGAATGATTCATCCCGACTGCGGCGAGGCGGAAGTTCTGGGGGAAAACGTGGCGACGCTCTCAGCAGCGACGCGGGCCCGGGTGGCTTATATCGCGGAGGGACATCCATTGTATGGCTGGATGACCATCAATCAACTGGAACGATTTTCCCGGCCGTTTTATCCAGGTTGGAATCGAACGCTGTTTGATCGCATCATCGACCATTTCGAACTTTCCCGGCAACAAAAGGTACGACGGTTTTCAAACGGTCAGCGCGCCCAGGTCTCATTGGCTCTGGCTCTCGCCCCCGACCCGGAGCTCCTGATTTTGGACGATCCTACGTTGGGACTCGATACCGTCGTTCGCCGTGACTTCCTGGAATCGATGATTCAAATCATTCAGCGTGAGGGACGGACAATCCTATTCAGCTCGCACAACCTGGGTGACGTCGAACGGGTCGCCGATCGTATCGGTGTATTAGTAGACGGCGTGCTACGAGTCGACTGCCCGACAGATCAATTCAAATCCACGGTGAAGTTAGTCATTGTCGAATTTGCTGCGGGCGCCCCGCCAGTTTCTGAGTTTCCGGGACTGGTGAGCGGCCTCGCCAACGGGCGACGTTGGGAATTGGTATTCGTGGGTTATGGAGAAACGCAGGCGGAATTGCTGCAACGCCACAAGCCAATAGCGATCGACATCGTCGATCTGAATTTGGAAGACGCATTCATCGCTTATACACGAGGCCGACGTCGGATGTTTACGAATGATCCGCCAGCAGCGACTGATCCTTCACGTGAATTCGTGGGGAAAACGTGATCCGTAAGACGGGCACTCCTGCCCGTCCTCATTTCTTGAGGCGGGCATGATCGCGAACACCGTGCGTCACAAGTGGTCGTTACGTGACGAGAATCCCAATTGGGTAACACCAAGGCAGACGGGCAAGAGTGCCCATCCTACGAATTGTTTTCGTCAACATAGAGGCTCAACATGCTTCGTGCACTGTGCATCAAAGAACTACGTGAAATCTGGTGGCTCGGCCTATTGCCATTGGCGTTCATGCTCTATGCGGTCTCTGACGAATCGTCTCTCAGTCCCTGGCTCCTGGTTGTCAGCCGGAGTCTCGACAGGTGGGAGAAGATTCCATTTGGAGATTCCCTGTTCGCCCTGGCCGCATTGCAATGGGGGTGTTTGCTGGCAGCCGCTTTGGGACTGTGGCAGTCCTTTCGCGAATCGCACTCGCGTACTTGGCACTTCTTGCTCCATCGACCGGTTGACCGCCAGGTCATACTCACAGCGAAATTGTTTTCGGCCGCAGTCGTTTACTTGCTGGCAATCGTCCTGCCGGTATTAGGATTGGCGGTCTGGGCAGCGATTCCCGGCACGCACGCATCTCCTTTTGACTGGTCGTTGACAGCGTCAGCGTGGTATGCCGTCAGTGTGGGAACGGCGGTGTACTTGTCGGGAATGTTTGCAGGACTGCGGCGTGGCCGGATGATCGGCACGCGTTGGTGGCCTCTGGTCGCGACATCAATCGTCGTCGGAGCAACAGCGTTAAGTTTTCTAGCGCCTGCCACCGTTTGGATTTGGGGGCTCCTCCTGTTTTGGGATACCTTGCTGATCGCCGCGGTTCGTGCGGAATTGAACTCGGCTGATTTCAATTGATCCGGCCATCTCTAGCCAGTGTTATTGACGGTTGCCTGAAAATGTATGTTCGATTGATTGCGACACGCTGACCCAAGGAATGCACGATGCGATCTGATTCACTGCTGGCGCGATTGGGTGTCATACTTGGTTTTTCGGCGGGATTCCAAGTTTTGTATGTCATTGGCCTCGGTGCAGTGATCCTGATTGTTGTGACTCGACCGGTGCCCCCTGGTTCCGTGAGTCCAACGAGCGCGGTCATTGTCGTTGACGGCCAACCGTTGCTGACGAAGGGCCTCGCCCTGGGCGGAGTGTCAGTGTCCCGGGTGCTCGATGGCCAAGCAGTCACGCTGGCCGACAAACAAATCTACTTTCGCGGTGTCCCGCTGGGCATCAAGCGCGAGGCGGATTCCATGCAATCAAACATGAGACTCAACCGATGGGGCGCAGTCGGATTCACCCTGGACAGCAATCGATCCGCGCGCTGGTATTTCATTCATGAGAGGTCGGGCAACCGGCGCCGCGGCTATTTCGTCAACTATTCAAACCAAACGTTGGCACCATCAACTTACCTAGGGACTCAAGGAGAGTGTGCGACACCCCCTCCGCCGCACCAGCAATTCGAATTGGCTGGCCTCCAAAACGTGGTATCTGGAGATGGTATCGCGTCCATGGCAACTGTCTCGGCCTGGACGCTAATAAGCGGTCACGGATCTACTCTCAACCGGAATGTCTACGTCTTGTCCACCAGCGGCTTGGATAGAATCGACCTGCAGCAGCATCAAGTCGTGCGCGTCGTGGCGGAGAATGATCTACAGAGCATATTCGGACGCCCAGAATATCAGATCGACCTGCGGCGGGGTGACTCATCGCATCAGACTTTTCTGCAAACATTGCTGTTGAGAGGCCGAGCAGCTGTCTATGTGATCGAGGACAAGCAGATTAAGGCTAAGTATGTCATACCGCAGTCATTGCGCGGCGTAGACTTTGGTGCTTTTCCAATTGATGCCAACTCGATTTATTACGTGACCGCAGAGAGCGCCAACTACACGACCGATACACCACAGAGATTGTGGCACAGTGACGCCTCGGGGCGGATCACGCAAGACGCGAAAATCCTTCAACCTCCTCGGCGAGAGACTGTTAGCAACTCGGACGAATTTGCGATGACAGCGCTTTACCCCTCCCCGCTATTGATCCTGTCCACTTCGGGAATGGACTTAGCGTATAGTAGAACTCC
>JAQGHS010000621.1 GCA_028291605.1 Planctomycetaceae bacterium
GATTTCATCAATCCGGTCCAAAGGCTGATTTCGCGAATCGGCACGTACTTCATTTGAGACCGTCTCCACAAGCGCTTCTTGCGGCGTCTGTGTGGTGACTTCCGGTTCGAAAGTCGCGTGCGCCGTCGGCTCAGACACTTCGATCAACTCAATCAGCTCGGCAATGTCCTCGGCGGATTCAATCGTGGTCGGTGTTTCCGAGAAGCAGACCGGCACCGGCAAAGTGGGGGCGGGCAGCGGAAACATTGGTGACAACGGAGCATCCAGCCGGGCGTATCCGTCGATCACAATTTCTTCGGCAGGAAGCTGCTGCTGGGCGAAAACGGGACGGGCTCGAACTGTTGACACCGCGCGAAAGGGTTCCGATCGCCGCGTGCCGACCAATGCTGTACCTGTCAGCGGGGCCGTACTGACGAACTCGTGCTCAACCACCGGCGTACGGGCTCGCCCGCGGGTCGGAATCGTGAAGCTGGAGGACGCGTAATTGTCCCCCGACGGAGTCACCACCGGTTCGGCTTTCGCCGGCTTGGCGAGCCATGCAAACAACGGCGGACCATCTTCGTCTTCGATTTCTTCGACTTCCGCCTCGGATTCCGCATCATTCTCGTCGTCTGATCCAAATTCGAAAACCGAGGACGATTCGGCGGACAGAGCCAGTTGACTGGTCCGCTCACCACCCAGTTCGAACACGGTCGACTCAACCTCTGCCGACGGCGTGGAGACACTGGCGGCCGGCGTACTGTCCCCGGCTCCGAATTCAAAGCAGGCGGTCTCACGCTCGTCGGGACTTCCGACTTCGAAGGCCAAATCGTCGTCGTTGGTCCCAGACTGGCCCGCTGTCGAATGACTGGTCTCCAGGATTTCAGCCGACTCCGCGGCCGCAGGGCGCGTCGAACGCACGTGCAAAGCCGAGGGATTCCAGCGCAGGGACAAGTGCTGCACATCGGCGAGAGCCTGCCGTACGATGGTCGCGCTGACCACGGTGGAACCCGCCAGATAGGCCTGCATCAACGAATGATCGGCCAATTGATTCAGGCAGCGCGGCACGCCGTCGCTGGCATAGGCCATCAGTTGCAAGGCTTCACGCTCAAAGATCCGGTCAACGCTGCCCCCCGCCCACTGGACGCGGTATTCGAGATAGCTGATCGATTCCTGCTGCGTGAGCGTCTCCAGCGCGACATGGCAGGCGACGCGTTGATTGAAGGCCGCCAGCGCGGGCGAAGTCAACCGCTCCTCAAATTCCGGATTGCCACTCAGGACGACTCGCATCAGCGGCACCCCATGCTGAGCCAGGTCGGCCAGCAGACGGATTTCTTCCAGCAGGCGATCCGACAACAAGTGGGCTTCGTCGAGAATCAACAGCAATCCGTCACGCTGCGAGATCAAGTTCCGCAGTGCCGTGTTCAATTCCAGGCGCAATTCCTGATCGGTCATCCCACCATACGGCTGGCCGAGCTCATACAAAATGGCCTGCAACAGCGCGCGGCGCGTGGGGAATTGCCCGGTCCCCAGATAGACGGTGGTGAAGCGTTGGGCCGATTCCGCAAGCAGAACCTGGGCGAGCAGCGTCTTCCCGATCCCAGCCGTTCCGGTCAGGATGGCGATGCCCTGTCCGTTCTCAATACAGCGGCTGACTGTCTGAAACAGCGGCGTCTGAGTCGGCGACAGGTAACAACAACCGGGGTCCGGAGTCGCCGCAAACGGGCGTCGGTCTAACTGAAAATGGCCCTCGTACATGGCTCACCACATCGCTTCTACTATGGATCGATAACGTCCAGGTTCAGTCCCACGCTGTACCCAAAGGCGTGTACCGTCAACCCGGCAAACAAGCAGACCCGGCCCGGAGCGTTGGACGCACCAACATCCCGTCGCCAGAGGTGAGCCGCGAGTCACTCTGTATCGATCAGATGGAGGCTATTCATTCATCCGGTTAATCGTGCCGTGACGCGGTCAGACTTGAACGCAAGCTAACCAGCCGTTCCAAGGTCTCGCTTCTTCGTAACCCATTAACATTTCAATGGTTAACGGCACTCCCAACAGGCAGGCTAGGAAAACCCTGCGGGGTATCCGGATTGTTCCAAAGTCGTTTTTTCTAACGATTCGGCGGAGTTGGGACGACAGCCCATCTGGACTGCGGTGATTCATCACCGCTTTCCAATTTGACGTTCGCAGAATGGCTGATGAGGTCGAATCCGCAACAAAACAATCCCTGGATTCCTTCGTGTCCTTTGTGATCTTCTGTTCGAAATTCTTTTCTTTGAACAGAAGATCACAAAGGGCACGAAGAAATTTCCTATCAACTAGATGATGTGTGTGATCACTGACACTCGGTTCTCCGTTCGGAATGTGAAGGCGGCGATGTATCGCCGCAGTCCAAATGTGTTAACCGGCGTTTACACTTTCGGCCTGAGTTATCAGTCCAGTGGTCCCGATCAGACGGCCCTCGTCGCACACCGACCCCGAATTCGCTGCAACATCGGCTGCGTCGCCGCTTCTTGCCAGTTAGATGACCATTGGCACACGGTTTGTATTGCGTCGGGTGGGGGTCCGTGCGCACATTAGCTCGGAACGGCACCCGCGCGCTGCACCCCATGAGGCGAATTTCCGTCGAGATTTCTCCCAGGTAGTTGACCGATGATGCCACTTCGCCCAGCCCCAGACGCACGCAGGACAAAGCTGCAGCGGCGCGGGGTGATCGTCGTGGAATTGATCCTGACGTTCCCTGTCTTGCTCGTGTTGCTACTGGCGGTGATTGAGTTTTCGCTGATCATCATCAATGTGCAACAGGTCTCGCAGGCAGCTCGGATGGGGGCCAAGATCGCGGCTGAAACGCCGGGTCTGGGTGGCTTCACCGACCCGCCCCTCAGTAATACGACTGCCACATCGATCCGGACTGCAGTGAACCGGCAACTGTTTACCGCGGGTTTTGGCATGAACGCGGCCCGCGGGGTTACTTTGCGGCATACGGTCAACGCGGGATACATTGCCACCGACGGCCTGGCTGCGGACCCGATTCAGCCGACCATGCCCACCAGTGCCGTCCGAGTCACCGTTTCAGTCAACTTGTCCGAATTGACCCCCGACTTATTGAGCACCTTCGGATACAGCACCAGTAACCAAACCGTCGAACTGACGACGACTTATCCCTACGAGCAGTAACCCGGCCCATGCAACACGTTTTACCAACCGAATCCCGCTGCCTCAACCGCTCCCCGCGGCGCGGCATCGCCACGGTTTGGATTATTGCCTCAGTGCCGGCGATCTTCACGCTGCTGATTTTGCTGACCGATATCGGCACCGTCTGGCAGGCGCGGATGGAGCTGGAAACGGCCGCCGAATCGGCCGCTTTGGCCGCGGTTAAGGAATGGAAGGCAACCAGCGACATCCACCTCGCCCGGACTGCTGCGCAGAATTTCGCCAAAGCCAACACGGTCCTGGGCTACCCCGTCATTTTGGCGAGCAACGCGGGGGGAGGTGGCGTGAATGAAAACTCTCTCTGTAATGGCGACATCCTGCTGGGAAATCTGACCAGCGCTGGCGTGTTTGAATCGGATGTGACCCCCAGCTCGACCAACTATTACGGATGCCGAGTAATCCATGCGCAAACGGTCCCCAGCCTGTGGAAGTCATTTGGTGGTGCTACGTTTGGCCCGTACACAATTCACGCCGAAGCGGTCGCCAGGCTGCAATTCAACCCCGGCGGCACACCCCAGTTGACGCGGCCGGTCAGTATCACCTGCCCGTAGTAATCGCGAATTATCGCCTACGGCCTGCATCTACCTGTCTTTCATAAGTCCCATCCGTCCCATAAGTCCTATTTGTCTCATCACATGCATGAGACCTATGTTTCAGCAGGTTACGGACAGATAAAATATCCGTCATACGGACCAACTTCACCCGGGAAGATCTTCCCGCCGCGTTTCCGCCTGAGTAAGCTGGATACGGATCAGGCGCCGTTTATCCTGCGCGGGGTAATTCGGCCACAGCGCCTCCAGATTGACCACTGCCAGATGCAGCAGCATTTCACTGGTCAAGAATCATTCGATTCGACTCGGACATTTCTGTGAGGGAAAAGCATGGCGGCTCATGTTTCGACCGGAAATCGGCAACGTTTAATCGCCTCCGCCCGTGAGGCAGCCCAGTCCGCTTACGCTCCTTATTCCCGGTTCCGCGTCGGTGCGGCCGTGTTGGGTGAGCAGGGCATTCACATCGGCACCAATGTCGAGAACGCCAGTTTTGGTCTCGCACTTTGCGCAGAACGTGCAGCCCTCGCAGCCGCCATGTCGAACGGAGATCGGGTCATCAGCGCGATTGCCATCGCCTGCATCGACGCCGGTTGCGAACAGGATTTATCCGAACTCCTGCCGTGCGGAGCCTGCCGCCAGTGGATGGCCGAATTGTGCCGCGACGCAGAAATCATCATCTGCGGCTGCGAATCAGTGCATATCTTCTCGGTAGAAGAACTACTGCCGATGCCGTTCCAACTGCTGACAGTGGTGCAGGGGTAGGAAAGATAGTCAAAGATAGTCATTGATCGCTCCGCGATCATAACGCGCTCGCAGTTAGCGAGTCTCAAGTTACCATAGAGCGTCGAGTCTTCGCGAAGCGCCGGCTTCTAATCTTTGTGGCACCCCTGTTCAATACGCACTGGAAACAGAAGGACGGAAGAAAGCCACGCTGATGCGCAAATCAAATCGGTAGACGCGCGAGTTCGCTTCGCGAGGAATCAGCGATTTTTGGTAGATCGAGACTCGCTACTGCGAACGCGTTTCGATCGCGGAGCGATCAACGACTATCTTTGCTCCTGTACCTCTCTAGACCTCAGCATTATAATTCCGCCGACCATGACGGCCGCGAGTGTATTGCCGGAGCTGGTGCCGATTTTGCGTCGGCAAACGGGGTTCTCGGAGGTTTTAGCGGCGTTGCACCGAGGTGCCGCCGCGACCATCGATGGAGCTTGGGGCTCAGCCTGCGCGCTGGCATCGGCCGCATTGGCCCAGGATGTCCCCGCGACACTGGTGGTTGTGCTCCCGCGACTCAGCGAAATGGACGAGTTCGCCAGTGATCTGGCCGGTTTCCTGGGCGTAACTCCGCTGATCTTTCCCGTCTGGGAAGCTCTGCCCCGCGAAACCGATGTCAAAGACACCGTCTTTGGCAGTCGTCTACGGATCCTGAGAGCACTCCAGAAACCGGCGCGGAAGGGGAGCCAAGCCTCGTCGGTCAAGGTCATCGTCACCTGCCTGCCGGCGCTGCTGCAGCCGGTCCCGACCAGCGAGGAAATGGCTGCCGCAACCCGGACCCTGCGGGTGGGCGAAACAATTGATCCCGACGATCTGCTGCGGTGGTTGATTTCCCAAGGCTGCGAACGCGTCCCCGCCATCCAGTTCCCCGGCGAAGTCGCGATGCACGGTGGCATCCTGGATGTCTTTCCGCCCGATGCCACCGATCCGTATCGGATGGAATTCTTCGGAGATGAAATCGAATCGATCCGTCGATTCAACGTGGAGACGCAAAAGAAACTCGAAGATTTGCCACTGGCCGAGTTCACTTTTCTCACACCGAAGATCCACCCGACAGATGCTTCGCAATCGTGGATGGGCGGCGGGCATTTCGTTGACGCGATTCCCCCCGATTCGTGGATCGCACTCGTCGAATTAAACGAGATGCTCGACGAAGGCCGGCACTATCTCGGCCGCCTCGATAATCCGCGGGGGTTCTATTCGGTCGACGCGACGCTCAAACGCTGCACCGAACGGCCGACGATTTCCATCGCCGCGATTGCCGGCGGCAGCTTTGAAGCGAAGTGCCATCTACGGATCGAATCGATCGAACGCTTCGCCGGCGCCGGAGCCCAGGCTCTGCAGGAGCTGGCCACCGTCATCGGCCACGAAGAACGAGTGTTGCTCGCCTGCCATAATGCGGGTGAAGTCGAGCGTCTTTCGGAACTGCTGGCGGAAACGCCAATCCCGGAGAAGGCGACTAAAGCTGACAAGAACAATCCGCCGGCCGAACCGCGGCCCAAGCTGACCTTGAGCGACCGAGTCACGCTGTGCGTGGGGTACCTGGCCCGCGGCTTCCGTTTGGTATCCGAACGGATCATTGTCCTCAGCGATCACGAGCTCTTCAGCCGTCGCGACATCCGGCGCACTTCGAAGAAACGGGCGGTCGAAAGCCGCGCAATCGACAGTTTTCTCGAGCTCAACGAAGGGGATCTCGTCGTCCATGTGACGCACGGTATCGCGCGCTATCGCGGCATGAAACTCATGCACAAGGACGAGCAGACTGAAGAGCACCTGTGCCTGGAATTCCGCGACAAAGTCCAAGTCTATGTGCCGGTCTCGTTGATTCACCTTGTGCAAAAGTATGTCGGGGGCGGAGCCAGCGGCGGCGTGCAGTTGTCGAAACTGGGGGGCGGCAGTTGGGAAAAGAAGAAGCTCGCGGTTGCCGAGGCACTCCTCGATCTGGCGAGCGACATGCTGCAGTTGCAGGCCGAGCGAGAATCGAAACCGGGAACCGCCTGTCCGCCCGACAGCCACTGGCAGAATGAATTCGAAGCCGCGTTTCCCTATCAGGAAACCGACGACCAGATCCGGGCCATTGCCGACTTGAAACGGGACATGGAGCAGCCGCGGCCAATGGATCGGCTGATCTGTGGCGATGTCGGATATGGCAAGACTGAAGTCGCGATGCGCGCGGCCTTCAAGGCCCTGGATTTCGGCAAGCAAGTCGCGGTCCTCGTCCCCACAACCGTGCTTGCCGAGCAGCATTTTCGCAGCTTTACCGAACGCATGGCCGAATTCCCGTTCACGATTGAAGTCCTCTCGCGATTCCGGTCGGCAAAGGAAACGAAGCTGGTTCTGGAGGGTCTCCGCGGAGGATCCGTCGATCTGGTCGTCGGGACACACCGACTCGTGCAGAAGGACATTGAGTTCAAAGACCTCGGCCTGCTGATCATTGATGAGGAACAGCGCTTCGGAGTCGATGTCAAAGAGCGTCTCAAACGGCTGAGATTGCAGGTGGAAGTCCTGACGCTGAGTGCGACGCCCATTCCGCGCACGCTGCATCTGTCGCTGCTGGGGATTCGAGATATCTCCAACCTGACGACTCCGCCCCACGATCGGCTGGCCATTGAAACGCGCATTTGTCGCTTCGACGAGAGCCTGATCCGGCAGGCCATCGTGCGGGAACTCAATCGCGGCGGGCAGGTCTACTTCGTTCACAATCGCGTCTATGACATCGAGATGATCGCCAATCGGATCCAGCGAATTGTCCCTGAAGCCAGCATCGGCATCGTTCACGGCCAGCTCTCCGAGGGACCTCTCGAAGAGACCATGTACAACTTCGTGCGTGGCCACTTGGATGTGCTGGTGGCAACGACGATCATCGAAAGCGGACTCGATATCCCGCGGGCGAATACCATCTTCATCCATGAGGCCGAAAACTACGGCCTGGCCGATCTGCACCAATTGCGGGGCCGCGTCGGACGCGACAAGCATCGGGCCTACTGTTACCTCTTATTAGAAGAAGGCCGCAGCCTGACCGATACGGCCGCCAAGCGCTTGAAGGCGATCGAAGAATTCAGCGAACTGGGGGCCGGTTTTAAGATCGCCATGCGCGATCTGGAAATTCGCGGAGCGGGGAATATCCTGGGGACTGAGCAAAGTGGGCACATTGCGTCGATCGGCTACGAACTCTATTGCCAGTTGCTGGAGAACGCCGTCCGGCAGTTGAAGAAGGAGCCGATCCGCGAGGTGCGGCATGTCGCCATCGACTTGCCTATCTCTGCCTTTCTACCCGGCTCATTCATTCCCCCCGGACGCCACAAAATCGAGGTCTACCGCAGAATCTCCCAAATCTCGACTGTCACCGAGCTGCACGACTTCATTGGCGAGTTGCGCGACCGTTTCGGGACCATTCCGCGGGAGGCAGAGCTGCTATTCGAGTTGAAGGAGTTGCAATTGCTGGCGCATGACTGGCAGATTGACGATATTCATCTTGAGGAAAAGTTTGCGGTTTTTCGATACCGTCACGCGCGCCGGATCCGCGAGTTGGGATTTCTGCTGGGTGACCGCCTGAGAATCGTCGATCAGCGTCACGCCTACTACCTGCTGGACAATCCTTCGGCGCCGGCCGAAGAGACCTTATCGGTCCTGAAATCGCTGTTGCGGCAAAATGCCGGTTAACCCTATACTTACCCGTAAGTTCTGGCAAAAGTCGTTTGCCAGATAGCCGATTCGACAAAGGATTGTCGAGCCCTTTCAACCTGACTTGTCATTGCCCAGCATTGATACCACGGGACGTTGACCTTGGTATAACGTCTTGTGTCCTGCCAGCAGGTCTGAAACCAAGCGATAATCTGCCAGTGCCGTTTCGGCCAATCAGCCAAGGAAGGCTGACCATGCGAATCCATTACACAATCATTGTCGTGGGGCTGTTGCTGTTCAGCGGCTGCCAGTCGACGACGCCTGCCAAGATCGATAATCCGGTCGTGGGACCGCCACCGCCACGCCTGCCCGCCGATCAAATTCGCGAACGGCAACTCGCTTATGAAGGCAGGACCGACAAAACTCGGACCGCCCAGGCTGGAGATCCCGACCGAGTCGCGGTGGATGACGTGGATTCGAAAACCGCTCAAGCCGACCGCAAACCCACTCCGTCGGGAATTCAGCGTGTCTCGCTCGAAGAAGATGCGGATAAAGATCTGCCCCGCTTCGAAGACAGCATGGTCGTCGCGTTCGTCAATGAGCAGCCGATTTTCGCCGGCGAAGTCCTGGCTCCCCAGCGTATGGCATTAGCTAAAGCCGAAGAGCAGATGCGGCTTCAGGAAGGCAAGAAGTTTAAACCCGAAATGGTCTATCGCCTGCGCGGCGCCTTCATCAGACATGCTCTGCCACGTATCGTGGAAACCAAGATGCTGGCTTTGGCTGCCAAGACCGAATTCAAGAAAAATCAACTGGAAGGTCTCAATAAAGCGATCGACAAGGACTGGGCCGAGCATCTTCACAAGATGATGGAGGGCAACAAGTGCAACAGTGTGGCTGAACTGGAAGCCTTGATGGCCGAGAAGGACTACGATCTCGAAGAACACGAAGCCGCGTACCGGGAGAGCCAGTTTGCACAGAACTACGTCGGCTTCAAAGCACACACCAAGTTCGAGCCGACGCGCCGGGAAATGCTGACCTATTACGAAGGACATCTGAAGGACTATGAATTCCCCTCGCGAGTCCATTGGCAGCAACTGGTGATCTCCGATCAAGCCCACAAGGGACAGGAGGGTGCCAAGCAGCAGCTCGAGAAGGCCGTGAAGGAACTCCTGGAAGATGCTGAGTTCACCGCCGTCGTCAAGAAATACGGCGATGGCCCCAAGGCCGCGAATGGCGGTATCTGGGACTGGACCATCAAGGGCAGTCTGCAGAATAAAGAAATCGAAAACGAGCTGTTCACATTGCCGGTCGGCGAGACGAGCGGCGTAATCCGAACGCCGACGGGTTTCCAGATTGTGCAGGTTCTGGACCGTCAGGAAGCAGGTCGCAAGTCATTTGAATCGCAGCAGAAAGAGATTGAAGCGAAACTCAAGGACGAAGCCCGCACGATCCGCGCGAAGGAAGCCATCCACGAGATTCGCGAGGCCGCGGTGATTAAGACCGTCTTCGACGCCAAAGATCCTGAAGAAAAACCCGCCAAAGCCGAGGAAGCCATCAAGCGGGTCTCGGCATCGGATGAGCAACCCAAGCGATCGGCTAAAAAGTCGGGCGCGCCTAAGTCCACCGCAGCACGAGCGACCGTATCCCAAGCCGCTGTAACGGATGCCCCACCCAAAGAAAGCCGCTGGAAGTCAATGTTCCGTCAAAAACCCGCAGTCGCGGATGACAACGGCGAAATGAATAACATTTCGGATTGACGTGGGCGGCATTTTCATAAGTCCCATTACTCCCACGATTTCGACGGGACGGATGGGACTTATAGGACTAATGGGACCTATGGGATCATGACGCGGGCGGCGTTGATCCACACCATCACAGTGCCGGCCCGAACCAGCGTTCCATAACATGGTAGCCTGGCTCCGTCAGCCCGAGTTGCTGATATGTCCGCTGGGCACGGTCGTTCTGATCTTCGACATACAGGCGAACTCCCAGCACGCGCTCTTCGACCGCCAACGCCACCAGGTGTTCGAACAGCCGCTTAAAAACTCCTTGCTGACGGAACTCGGGGGCGACATAGACGCTCTGCAGCCACCAGATCTGTCCATTGCGCCAATCACTCCACTCCCAAGTATGCATGAGCTGTCCGATGACCCGCCCGTCCATCTCCGCGACAAAATAGCGGCCCTTCGTCGGATCATTCAACACAGCTTGAACACCCGGCTCGATCTTGGCCGTATCCAGCCGCTTCTGCTCGGACTCCCAGGCCAGGCGGCAATTGTAATCGGCAATGACCGACCAATCGGCATGACGAGCGGCGCGGACAATGATCTCGGTCATCAGTTGTTCCTATTCTCGGACAGTCCAGGGTCGGGCGTACGAGTTTTCGAAATTGGCCGCCTTCAATCCCCGGTTGCCCATCGATTCACATCGGCCAATTTCGAAAAATCGTAGGCCCGATCCCACTGCGCGCAAGACGATGAAAAGGCATTTTAGCCACGGATTAACACTGATTAAACACGGATACGATCATCGTAGACTGAGCCCCTATTGGCAGTGCAACTCACCCCAGACGATTGTGATTCAATCACAAGTGGATGGTCGTATCTGAATTAATCCGTGTTTCATCTGTGTCCATCTGTGGCAAAAAACTCTTCTGGATTGATCGACCGGTCGTTACCTGCGGTCGACTGCGCGCTCGGGGGTCGGGCCTACGATTTTTCGATATTGGCCGATGGTCGTCTGCCTGGCAAAGCAATCACACGGCGGCCAATTTCTAAAACTCGTAGGCCCGACCCTGGGCTTAACATTGATCGGTGCGTTCACTAATCAAACAAGTAACTCACTGACTCGTTCTTGTGAATGCGTTTGATCGCTTCACCCAGCAACGGAGCCAGGCTCACCACGCGGATGTTCGGCAGCATTTGTTGCGGCGACAGCGGAATGCTATTGGAAACGACGATCTCCTTGATCGGGGCAGCCCTCAGATTTTCGACCGCTTTGCCGCACAGGACCGGATGCGTGGCACAGACATAGATTTCTGCCGCACCAAATTGCTGGACGACATTGACCGCGCCCGTGATCGAGCCTCCCGTCGTAATCATGTCATCAAACAACAAGGCAATGCGACCATCTATGGGCCCGCCGATCAGGTGGGCCTGCTTGGTTTGCGTGGCACTGAAACGCCGCTTATCAACAATCGCCAGTTCACCTCCCAGATGCTGCAGGTGTTGTAGCGTCCGTTTGATACTCCCTTCATCGGGGCTGACGATCACCAGCTTATCCGTGGGCAGATTGAGCTTCTTGAAATAGTCGTCCAGCACGGGTGCCGAGTACAAGTGATCGACCGGCACATCGAAGAAACCTTGAATCTGTGCGGCATGCAGATCGACCGTCAGGACACGGTCGGCCCCGGCATTGACGATGAGATTGGCGGTCAGCTTGGCCGTAATGGGCACGCGACCCGAGTCCTTGCGGTCCTGGCGGGCGTAGCCGAAATAGGGGATGACTGCTGTGATCCGTGCGGCGCTCGCGCGCTTGCACGCATCGATCATAATCAGCAGCTCCATCAGATTTTCGTTCACGGGCGGGCACGTCGGCTGAATCAGGAACACATCGCAGCCGCGAATGTTCTGATTGATTTTCACGCCGATTTCCCCGTCCGGGAAATTCCAGATCTCAATGGCCCCCAGGTTCAAGCCCAGGTAGTCGCCAATTTCATGGGCCAGTCCGGGATGAGCGCGACCGCTAATCAGGGTCAAGTGGTCGTACATGGGGTGCTTCCGGGGTACACAGCAAACAGGGAGACGTGTCGGACACGACAGCAACTCCCTATTGTGAGAACCCCTGCCGAACTGGCAATAGACCGCGGCAAACTTTATGCGCGTCGACGTCCGTGGGATGGGTCTCCGACCCGTCTGAGCCCGTAGCAAG
>JAQGHS010000666.1 GCA_028291605.1 Planctomycetaceae bacterium
ATACCGTGTCGTTGTCTGAGTGACCTCTTTACCATCCGGTCCCTCAACCGCCGACACCGCCTGCACGGGCCTGAGCTTCCAACGAGGTCCAGCATGGTACACGGCTGCATACAGAATCTTCGCTTGCTTTTCGCCAGTCCCGCCACATCGGCACGCCTCATAAAACGCCATGTGAACGGCCTCCCACGGTTCCTGCATCTTGACACAGGCAACGTCATGGATGATTGAAGCGTTACGATATTTCCCCTCCATCGGACCCCCTACGATCGTCCAGAAAGATCGAGGAATCGAAGCTCCGTTGACCTCAGATGCCTTCTCGGCCGTCCAGACTTTGCCTCGTGGATCCGTATAGAAAAAGTCTTGCTCCAGCCGCAGATTCCGACCATCGTCGAGCATTGTGACGACAGGGCTACCTGAAAACTTGCCCCATTTACTGTTTCCGTCTCCTGGAATTATCAGCCAGACGACCACACCTAAAATGAGAACGCCAGTAATTCCGCCCAGCCACAGCAACAGGGTTGGGGCACCGTTTTTTAATGATTGCACGGGCAGCGATCTCCGACCAGAAGATGAGCAGCCATTGGCGTGCGGCTGCGATCGTAACAGTGAGCGTGTTAGAGCTTTGTTCCGTTCACCTTCACCCACGGGGTAAACGCCCCGATGGCGTGGTGCTGCACTTTGCGCTTCCAGATCTTGTTACCACAGAAGGCGAACAGCGTGTCCCCGTCCTTACCGCCGAGACAGACACCCGTCACGCGACTTCCGTCGGGAACCGGGAGAATGACCTGCGTGGGGCCGTCGTCGGCGCTGATCTGAATGCCACTGCGCGTGGCGATGAACTGGCGGCCTTCCAGAGAGTAGCATGCCGACTCGGCACCGGCGTCGTCGTCCCAGTCGGCAACGTGCAGGTGAAAGTAGCGTTCCTTGTTGGTCAGAGTTCCGTCGGCGTTGATCTGGTAGCTATAGACCCATTTGGAATGCCCTTCGGCAACTGACAGCAGCCATTGATCGGGGCGGTAAGTCATGCCGGTCGCGAACTTGATGCCGGAGTCGACCTGTGTCTTCTTCCCGTCTCGGATGTACCACACGCTGCCTGGTCCGTGCGGTTTGTCGCCGTTCGTGGTGACATAGAGGCCTCCATCGGGCCGGGCGAGAATGGAATGGCCGAGGATGTCGTCCATGACGACGGTGCCCTGCCCCGCTGCATCGTAGCGCATCAGCTTGCCCGACTTTTCGGAGATGGTGAAGACGGCGCCGTCCGGGCCGACCGTGACGCAGTGGGCCTGACCGGCATCCGCGACGAACTCGGTGACCTTTCCGTCCAAGCCGATGCGGTGAATCCGGTTGTTCGAGGTGTCCACGAAGAAGACTTCGCCGGTGGCATTACACGCCGGACCACGGGTGCTTTTAAAACCCTCGGCAACGAGTTGCCAGTCTTCACCTGGAATGAGAATCTCCTGCGCCCGTGGGGCACTCGGGCCAGCCTTCACTGGCTCGGGCCAGCCACGCCATAGATAGGCCATCGCTTCCTGCCAGTTCTCCATGTAACCGGCAACATGCGGGCCATCAATCACGCGATATCGATAATCATACCCCGAGAATTTGAGTGACTTATCCATCTCTTGATCGAGCAGGAACCAGTCCCCGGCGGCGTTCTCCATGTCTCGCGTGGCCGTGGTGAGGTAGGCGCGGATGGGCTTCGCCTCGAACTTGCGGACCATCGTTGGAAACTCATGACCGCCGCGGAATGCCACCCAACTGCCACTGGCAGCATAGACGCGACTGAAGGCATCGGGTCGATGCCAGGCCGCTGTGAACGCCGCGATGCCGCCGCTGCTGCCGCCCGCGATGGCGCGATCGTTGCCGCTGGTCGAGAGATTGAGTTGATACTCTTTCGCGATAAACGGCAGCAGTTCTTCAATCAGGAAGCGGACTTTGTCATCGCTCACGCCGTCGTACTCCAAATCGCGGTTGCGTCGCCCCAATGTGCCTTTCATCGGCGCGGGGAGATCACCGGGTCGCACAAAGACGCCGATAGTGACGGGCATCTCTTTGGTGGCGATCATCGTTTCCAGCAGCGTCTTCTCACGCGGATTGAAGCCGTCTGTCTTAACATAGACGCAGGCAGGTTTGGCGGCATCATACTGAGCGGGAATGAAGACGGTGACGTCGCGCACGGTTCCGGGAAAAATCTTGCTTTGCGCGTACGTGAACTGTTTAGTGGTGCCGGGCAGAATGCCTTCGGCTTTGATGTCCGGCGGTACGTATTGCGGTCCGGTATTGGCCGCGTCGGCCGCGGCGACACCACTGCCAGCCAGCGGCCGGATGAACCATTGCAGGTGCTGGTCTCCGGCCTTGTTCTCCCATAGGTCGATTTTGGCACCCGGAGTCTTATTACCGCCGAAATCATCTAGTCCCCTGTCGGGTGCATGCTTGGGAACGAGGGTGTAGCTGCCGTTGTCCTGCTTGGTCAATTTCCAGAGCTGCCACGGCTGGGCGCTGTCGGATTCCAGGACGATGGCTGTGCCATTCTTGTCTCCACCCTTCGCCGCAGCCAGCACCAGCTTGGAACTGTAAGACGGATGGATGGCATAGACACCATCACCTTTGGGCAGGACCACCCATTTCTGATTGGCCGCCGCCGTGGGCTTGCCGATCGATACCACCGTGCCTTCGGCTGTTCCCGCATCGACTGCTTCCAGCGCTAACGCCGGCGCGCTGACGGGAATGACCGAGTAATAACCCCAGTCTTCCGCAATTGCGCGAGTATCCATTAATCCGAAACCGACGACGGCAACAAGGAGAATGTTCCGACTAAGCTTGGGGAGACATTGCATGGTTGCCCTTTAGTGAGCCGCAGTTTCGATGATATATGACGTTGGAGTGCGTCGTCGAAGTTAAATCTTCGGGCCGAAAAAAAATTCAGGTAGGTGAGCCCGGTGGCGTAAGCCCCGGGATTCTTTTTCTAACTCAGAATTACCAGCGAAGAAGAATCCGGGGGCTTACGCCGCCCGGCTCACCTAGTCATTTTGTTACGCACTAACACTTGGCGATCACGGCTTCAAACCACTGAGGGGATGCTGCACGACAGCGTCCCAGGCGAGTTCTTGCAGCAGGCGGTTGAGCTTCTCTTCGTCTTCTCCGAGTTTGGCCTGTTTCAGGATCGCAGGCACCGGGAGTCCCACCGGGCTGCGGCGATAGATCGTGGCGTAATTGCAGTAACCGACCAGAGCCATCAGTGGCGGCTTACCGTGACCGAGCGGGTCGGTGAAGAGGTCCTCTTGCACCTTCAAGCCAGGAGCTTCACCCGCGATGATTTTCTCACGCAGGGCGATGACCGCCTGGGGAGCCGGGGCGATGTACAACACGGTCTTGCCGTACTTCTTATTCAGTTCGCGAATGTGCTCGTCCATCTTCTGGAAGTGCTCAGCGTGTCGTTTCCGCAGTTCTT
>JAQGHS010000668.1 GCA_028291605.1 Planctomycetaceae bacterium
GCGGAAGCGACATTGTTCGTTTCTGCGGGCAGACGAGGAACCAAACCAATCACGCGGACGTTTGACCGGGAAGCACTCACCAAGAAGCAAGCTAAGGTAGCAATGCCTGGCGTCAATGCGTCCACGCTTGTCGCCTGTGGCAATCTAGCGACGCCTGCGCAGCGTGTTCTGATCGTGGAGCCGGACACGCTGACAGAGTGCCCGGACGGAAGCATAGGTGAGATCTGGGTTTCCGGACCGAGCGTGGCTCGCAGCTACTGGAATAAGTCCGGGGATCACAACGGTGTATTTGAATCCAGGGTCGCGGGAAGTGCTGATGACGGATTCTTGCGAACCGGGGACGCTGGCGTATTACATGAAGGTGAACTTTTCATTACAGGGCGAATCAAGGACGTAATTATCCTTCGCGGGCGCAACCACTACCCCGTGGACATTGAACTGACTGTGGAGAAATGCCATGCCGCAGTGCGTGCGGGTTCCGGCGCCGCGTTTTCGGTGGACGTGAACGGTGAGGAGAGGTTGGTAGCGGTCCAGGAAGTTGAGCGGCATTCCCTCCGCAGTCCGGAATTGCAAAGTGTTATCAACGCCATCCGCGCCGCGATCGCCTTACAGCACGATATCGCGGCTTATGCGATCATACTCGTCAAGCCTTTAAAAATTCCGAGGACGTCCAGCGGAAAAATCCGTCGACAAGCGTGCCGCCAAGACTTTCTTGACAATCGCCTTGAAGTACTTGCGTCCTGGGCCCTGAAGAATACCGTCGTGGAGCCGGCCGTGGAGATCGGAATCGGGCAGACGAACGGTGTGGATGAGTTGCGACGGAGAATGCAGCGGAAGGTGAGTGCATTAGTCAATCTTCCCGAAGAAGAAATCGATGTTACGATGCCATTCGCGACCTACGGTATGGACTCGCTGGCCGTGATGCAAATGTTGCTTGAATTGGAGACCGAACTCGGCGGACCGATCCAGAGACCAGCGACGGCGGCGCACGCGACAATCGATCAGACATGTGCCCAGGTTTACTCCTATCTCGACCGACCTGAGCCGGCCCAAGCGCTATCCTCTCCACAGGCACAATGCGAGTTCGAGCAGTTTCCCGAATATGTGCGGCTCAAACAGCTCATTGAGATCGCCGAAGCGGCGGGGGGCAATCCATACTTCTCCGTCAGTGAATCTGTGACCAGCAATACAGCACATATTAATGGGCGTGAATGCATCAACTTCTCTCTTTACAATTACCTCGGACTGGCGACGAATCCTGTAATTGGCCAAGCTGCAAAGGATGCGGTTGACCGCTGGGGAACGTCCGTTTCTGCCAGTCGCGTGGCTGCGGGAGAACGAATTCTGCACGGTGAGCTGGAGGCAGAAATCGCCGATCTTCTCGGGACGGAAGACGCCATTACCTTCATTGGGGGGCACACCACAAATGTTGCCACAATAAGCGCGATCATGCGGCAGCAGGATCTAGTCGTGTTCGACGCGTACAGTCACAACAGCGTGATGCAGGGCATCGCACTATCTAGCGCGCGGGCATTGCCGTTCCGGCACAACGACTGGCGATCACTGGATCAGCTCCTGTCTGCTCACCGTTCCAACTATGAACGAGCCCTCGTCATCATAGAGGGTATTTACAGTATGGATGGAGATATCCCAGACCTACCGGCTTTTGTTCGTGTAAAAAACAGTCACAAGTCGTTTTTAATGGTCGACGAGGCGCATTCGATTGGGGTGCTCGGCCGACGCGGTCGAGGCATCGGCGAGCATTTTGGAGTCAAACCAACAGACGTGGATCTGTGGATGGGAACTCTGAGTAAAGCCTTCGCAAGTTGCGGCGGATACATTGCTGCTCGCAAGCCCATCATCGATTACCTTAAGTATTCTGCCTCTGGATTTGTCTATAGCGTTGGGCTTTCGCCCCCGAATGCGGCATCGGCGCTCGCAGCGATCCGTTACCTGAAGGCGAATCCTGATCTGGTTCCGCAACTTCATAGCCGTGTACAACTATTTCTCGATCTCATGGCTAGTCACGGACTTAGCAGCAGTGCCGACCAAAACTCCCCCGTAATTCCGGTACTGGTGGGTGACTCAGTGATGTGCATTCGTCTTGCCGGCGCACTGCGAAGGCGTGGCGTCAACGTCCCCCCGATTATCCATCCCGCTGTTCAAAATCATGCTGCGAGGCTTCGATTCTTCCTGAACTCCACTCACACGGACAGTCAGATCCGATATACAGTCGATGCACTGGCCGATGAACTGAGAATCCTGAACATCAAACTGCCGGCATCACATCCAATTGTGGATGAATAACTTCAGTGAAGGACACCGGAGAATGGCCCAGGAGAGTTCAAGTGAGGAAGCCGGATTTCGTCAGGTGGACCCAACTCCGCAGTCTGGCTCTGGGCAATCGCTCCAAGTGGCCTTGAACCCAGCTGCGGCGAAGGTTCTTCGGAGGACAGCGTTAGTCACCGTAGTTCTCCCTTTTCTTGGAATGCTGATGGCCGTGAGTTTGCTTTGGCAGAGGTGGGTTTATCCAATCGATTTAGCGGTATTGGCGGTCATGTATGCATTATCAATTATTGGCATCGGTGTTGGGTTTCATCGACTCGTGACCCACCGTGCATTCGAAACCTATCCTCCTATTAAGGCGGTATTGTGTATCCTGGGATCAATGGCTGCCGAAGGACCGGTTTTGTTCTGGGCCTCAATCCACCGACGCCATCATGCCGCCAGTGATCGAGAGGGTGACCCCCATTCACCTCACCTGCACGGTGCGACGTTCCTTGAAGCTATGCGAGGAGCGTGGCACGCGCACGTCGGTTGGATGTTCGTCAGCAACACGTCCCAATTGGGTCGAACAATCCCTGACCTGCTTCAAGATCGCGTCCTATTGAGAATTAGCCGGTACTACCTCGTGTGGGCGGGCCTCGGTATACTTTTGCCCGGTGTGGTCGAGGCGATGATTGTTCCGAGTGTGGGAGGATTCGCCCGAGGTCTGCTGTGGGGCGGGTTTGTTCGAATTTTCATGGTTCATCACGTGAGTTGGAGCATCAATTCAATCTGTCACCTTTTTGGCACGAGGCCGTATTCAAACTCCGATCACAGCACTAACAATATTCTGATGGCACTACTTTCTTTTGGAGAGGGATGGCACAATAACCATCATGCATTTCCGAGTTCTGCGCTGCATGGCTTGAGGTGGTGGCAGATCGACTTTTCTGGTTACATTATTGTTCTGCTGCGGACTGTTGGCTTGGCCTGGAACGTCAAAGTGCCGACGCGGACGCAGCAGAATTCGCGCTACGCCAATCAGCGTCCAACAGTGTGACGCACGTTCTTAAGAAAGAGCCGATGTTAAATAGGAACGATTCTGAGGCTTCTGACAATTCAGGCGGGTCGGGGCATTGCAAACCATATAATCATCAGGAATTGCAGAATTGCGTGAGAAATCTGGTGGCGCGCATGCTGGGGATGAGCGCGTCGGAGATCGACGTCGACACGCCCCTGGAGCACTACGGATTGGATTCCTTACAGGCGGTACAGCTGTCGGGCGATCTGGAATCCATCATCAAGAAGAAAATGTCGCCGACTCTCGCCTGGGATTACCCCACGATCAATGATATCGTCCTGCAGCTAGCGCGCGGACAGTAGGGGCATTCCAGCGCTATGTCTCCAGTGGGTGCATGGAGGTCGCGAACCAATCAGTCAGGAGGTCGATCTGCGTCCGGAGACCGGCTTATCCCTTCGAGCGTCGATTTCGGGTAGGAGAGATTAACTTTGACCGGTTCCATGCCATGTACTCGAAATCGTTATGGTTGTCCCCTGCTTTCACGCAGTGCTTGGCGGGAGACGCCGGACACGCTCGCGATTTAATTCCCGAACGCCGGACTGTCCAGTTGGTCCTTGACATCCATGAGACGACAACGGAAGGCCAATAACGACCGACGATTGATTTGGCAAGCGGCAGGGGCGGCAAGAGGTTGTATACAGCTGCATCCATTCTTTGCATGCCATGCAACCGGAAATTTGGTATTTCCCTTGGTTTTCTCGACGTCTTCCGTACAATTTAGTGCCAGTAGTGGCACCAAATAGGGAGGCATTCATGGCCGGAAGACCCAATAAACCGTGGTATCGAGCATCGCGAAATGAGTGGTACGTCAAGATTGACGGCGTGCAACACCGCTTGGGACCAGACAAGGCCGAAGCCGAGCGTGCCTTCCATCTTTTGATGGCTGGCGAGGAGCATCCCGCTCCTGAACCGACGACGAGAGAATGGATGTACGCGTCCGAAGTCGTCGACGAATTCCAAATCTATATCAAGGCAGAGAACTCTGCGAAGACACTGGCTTGGTACTGCCAGTATCTCGATCCCTTCAAAGAGCAGTTCATGCTTCAGCGTGCGGACAAATTGTCCGTGGATGCGGTACGTGAATGGGTCAACAAGAAATGGAAGACCCAACCGTCCCGGCGATCTGCTCTCCGCTGCATCAAGTCTGCGTTCCGCAAAGCAGTCAACGAATGCAAATTGATGTCGCCCATTGCCGCCGTGAAACTACCCGAAGAAGCGAACCGGGATCACGTGGTCACGAAGGAAGAGTACGAAAAACTCTTGGCGGAGATCTCCGACGAGACCTTCAGCGACCTGGTCAAGTTCGTGTGGCTGACGGGCGCACGTCCGCAAGAAGCCTACATTATTGAAGACTCGCAGGTCGACCTCGTTGAACAGCGGATCGTGATCCCGGCCAAGAAAGCGAAGGGAAAAAAGCGGGCTCGTGTGATCTATCTCCCCCCCGAAGCGTTGACGATCATCAAGGCGAAGATGGGAAAAGGCAGAATCTTCCGAACGAAAAATGGAACGCCATTCGATAAGGATATTGTTCGTCAGCGTTTCCGAACGCTTGAGGCGAACGAGAAGATCGCGTTTCGCTTCTGCCTATATCACTTCCGCCATGCGTTCGCTTACCGATCCCTCGTCGCCGGGGTCGACGCTTTAACCGTTGCAACTCTTATGGGACATACGTCGACGCGAATGCTCGAGAAAGTGTACGGTCACCTCATGAAGGCGCACCACCATCTTCGAAACGAACTCGCGAAGACAAAATGATGTGAGCCACCTGGCCTCGTGGCTCTGTAAATCAATTCAAAAATCGAAGTCGAAGGACCGAGCCAGCGAACGACCTTCGCTGGTTCTCTCCTCTCTACGGCGGTCAGAGCGGATCGTCTATCGAAGTGGGCATCTTGTGCCGAGATATTGGCACACAGGCATCGTGGGCCGGAGCAGTTGATCGACCACCTGTCTTTAACCCGATCCGACCGTTTCTACCTCTCAATGATTCACTTCATCGGAGATGCAAATCTAACCCAATGGTGTAATCCGCAACGCTTGCCGCTACACTTCATTTGTCCAGAGGTCTGCGCCTTCTGCACGTCTCAGGCTTGACACAATGTCGGCCATCAGAAGGTCTGATGAACTGAGCCCAGGACGCCGTTGCAATGTCCACATCCATGATCGACAGTCTTTTGATCCCGACAGGTGCATTCATCAAGACCATGTATGCAGTGCGAGATGTGTTTGCATTTGAACCGACGAAGGAGCATATCGCGACCTGTATTAACTATGCTGACTTGCAAGAAATGCGCGATAACTTTGTTCGTGAAATGAAAAACATGGTGAACGGCTTCGTCTATTCTGCGGCGAAGCAAAAGTCGATGATCGAGGGCTTTTCTGAAGGACGTGATTTAGGTGGAGCATCGACCGAGCTTCACCAACGGGCCTGTGACAAATTCCGCGCATCGTGCCTGAAGGGCCAGTTTTCTGAGTTATTGCTTTGCAATTTGCTGCAGCACTTCTACCGGGCCGCTCCACTGCTCCGCAAGATGCCCATCACTACCAATCCTGGGCTTGAGCGAAACGGCGCCGACGCGATCCACGTCGGTGAATTGGCCGGGAAACGAATCCTTTATCTCGGAGAGGCGAAGACTTACCATCGCGCACAATACAGCTTTCGGGAATCAATGGTAAACGTCATCACCAGCGTTCTTGAGCATTACGTAAAGCATCGCGCGGAATTGGACCTTTACACGTACGACGATTTTTTGTCGCCTGAGCTGGAAGCACTCGCGCAACAGTATCAGCAAGGTGACGCGCCTGACCTTGAAGTGCATTTAGTCTGCATTGCCACCTACAATTGCAATCGATCCTTGAACGCGAAGTCTCGCACAGAGTATTTGGACAACATCATCGCGAACATCCGCGCTGATGCAGATTCGCTAAAAGACAACGCTGTTTTTACGAGAATTCCGGCTCAATTGATCCCTCGAATCAACTTCATTCTATTCGCCGTGCGTGATCTCGACGATTTGATCGCTGCGTTTTCGAGGCGATTTGGTCATGCCAATTGATTCAGACTCAGAGCTTCTTGAAGGTCTTCTCCAATTTGACCTTCAGCATTTTGCGTCGGTCTTGGGATTTGCTCCGGCTCCGGCCCCCTTGTCTAACGCGGCTGCGACCGCGCTTTTGAACCTGGCGGAAAGGTGCTCCCGTAAGGCTGATGACTCGTCCCGACGGATCTGCCTCACAATTTGCGGCCTCATAAGCGAGTACCGCCGGATTGAATGGGCTGCAGCCCCTGCGTTTATCGTAAATCTGCTCAGTCGCATCGGGCTCGCACCGTCGATGAGAATGGCGGATCCCACTTACCGCAAGACAGACGACACTTTTGCATCGCTCGGCAGTTTCGCGACCGAAATTGCAGTTGTGGCGCGCTGCATGAGGAGCGAAGTCACGACTGGGGGTAGCACGCTCCTACTTTCAGACTTTCAGCACCGCGTCTGGAATCTGATTGATGGGCATCGGCGAGTTGGAATCTCGGCTCCGACTTCTGCGGGAAAATCCCACGTGCTCGTACATAAGGTCTTAGATATTCTCTGGAAGTGTCCAGGGACTGCTGTGTTCGTCGTACCGACAATTAGCCTTATTCATCAAGTTACAAGGGATCTTCGCGCGGCCGCATCACAACTCGGAATTAAGGATATTGGTGTCTACCAGTCTTACATTGACGGTGTCGAAACACGGCATAGCACAACTGTCTTCGTTCTGACCCAAGAACGGGCCCTATCTGCATTCGCTCAACCTGCGGCGCTCAAGGGATGTCGCATCGTCGTCATCGATGAGGTACAGAATATCGAACGCGTTTCCGAACAGAATGACGAGCGCGCTCACTCCCTTCTGGAGGTCGTCCATGAATTCGAAACTGGAAGACAGGTCGACAAAATCATTATCAGCGGTCCTCGAATCGAAAACATCGGTCAACTTGCCAGTGACCTCTTTGGCCGAGCTGCCATGACTGCAACTGCGGAGTTGCCACCGGTGGTGAATATTACTTATACATTTTCAGAAAGCGGTCCTACCCGTAAGAGGAAAACCGTTCTCAACCAATACGTGGAGGTTTCAGACAAAGTACGTTCCCTTGAGTTGGTGGACGCAGAGAAGATTCGCACCACCGTGTTCACGAAACAGCAGTACTCGGCCGGCATTCACGACATCATGGGCCAGCTCGTCAAAAATTTGTCGGCCGGCCACGGCACTCTGGTTTTTTCACCCACGTCGGATCAGGCTACGGAAACCGCAATAGAACTGGCTAAGCGAATTCAGTTGACGAGCGAGGAACACGTTCCCAGTCTAATTCAATACGTAGCAGAAACAGTGCATGAAAAGTATGCGATTGTGAATACGCTGAAAAAGGGAATCGGCTTTCACCATGGGAAAATGCCTCAGCACATTCGCATCGCGGTAGAATACGCGTTTTCCCAGCAGTATGTGGGATTGATCGTCTGCACAACGACTCTGATGCAAGGGATCAATCTCCCTGCGAAGAATCTGATCGCCCGGAATCCCAATTTGTTTCTCAAACGGGGCGAAAATGCTCCGATCTTGACGCCATATGAGTTCGCGAACTTGCGAGGGCGAGCCGGACGCCTGATGCAGGACTTTGTCGGAAGATCGCTGATTCTTGATGAATCGTTTTTCTTGGATGTTAAGGAATATGTAAGCTCTCCCGGGACACAAGTGGCTTCAGGTTATGAAGCCAGATTCGGCAAATTTCGGAAAGAAATCATCAGTCAGCTGCTCACGGATGAGCTACTCGTCGGCGAGCGAATCGCCGGTGATCTTGTTACTTACATTCGTCATACCGTGTTTCGATATAACGAGGGCGCTCTTCCGCGTCTTCGACGCGTCGGCATTACTATCAGTGACGAAGAGTTTGCCAAAATCGCTTCAATGGTGAACAAACTCAAGGTTTCAAGGGATGTCGTGGAGCGCAACCCAACTTGGGATCCCTTAGATTTGGAGACTATCCATACAGCCCATTTGGCAAAGCAGTTTCGCTCGATTCCGAAGACACCCTTCGCGGAAAACTTCGTTTCGGACATTGTTTCCGTTGTTGAGGTAGTTGCGAAACTGGTTCCGCTGTACTTCCTGCGGTATCTTGGGGATGTTCCGGTCAAATACCTCCGCGGAATGGCAATTTCCGCCCAGAGTTGGAGCGCAGAGAAGCCTTTAAAGGAGATAATTGGTTGGTTGCCGCCGGACGGGGACGTTACATGGGAGATTATTGACCAGAGGCTCGCAATTCTACTAAACGCGGTGATTTACAATTTGCCAAAGCTCCTCCGGCCTCTGGCGATGATGCAGGATGTCGACAACCCATTGCTCGGATTTATTGAACTCGGAGCGTTCCGACCTGTTAGTCGGCGATTGATCGAACTTGGACTGCCAAGAGAGACGGCGATTCGCTGTTGTGCAAAGTTTTCCCCTGCGCTCAATTCTTCGATGGGCGATCCGGAATTGATCAAAGCTTCCGCCGTCGCTGCCGAGGGGTTGACCCATTGGGACCGTTTACAGGTGGATGAGTTGAAATGAGCTGCCATCCTTGGCAGCTCTGCCGATTATCTTTGGAATTTAAGACGTGGGCGGGAGTCAGCGATTTGCCTTCGCGAGGTTTTTGCGGCTGGCTCTCGCCTCGTCTTTTCCAGATACTCAGCAATCTGCTCTTCGCTCACCCTGATGCCGGGGCACCGGTGGTGGCCGAGAATCCCCTTCTCGATCAGGTCGTAGACAGTTGCCTCAGAGCAATCAAGGCGTTTTGCTACCGCCGCCACTCGGAGCACGATTCACCTTCACTTTCTCATAGACGTGCTTCATACATAAAACGCCGCGAAACGTTTTGTCCGCGAAACTCACCTCGACAGTCTCTTCCTTGGTTGAGCAGATGAAACACTTTTGGTCAGTCGCTTGTTTAATCGTCACCACAGCATTCTCCTTCGACAGGCGTGCCATGCCCTGGCACGATGGGCCACCACACCTCCGCGAGGTGTCGGTAGAGATGTTCTAAACCCACAATTCTGTCCCGTACCCATTGCCGCTCCCGTTGAGCGGGATGCGCGCGGTTGATCTCATCTTCGAGATCCACGATCAGTCGCAAATCTGCTTTGAATTCACTGTCCGACATGCCCATAGGCTGCTCCTCGATTTCTGATAGGTCAATCTGATGTTCCATTCTGAAACGGGTGACCTGGCCCCCGCGCCCCCCGGGATTTGTGAAGGCATGGGCTCCAGTGCGGTGGTGCGAAATGGGACTCCGCTGTAATTTGAATCCGCCTGACGAACCGGACGTGGGCTCTGCTGGGAAGCAACCCAGGAAGGGATAGTCAGGACTCCGGTGCGTTTCAGGCGTATCGAACCCCTCACTCGCAAGAGTGAGGGGTGTTTCTTCTGACGGCCAACATAATCGCATGCCACCAGACTGGATGCATACTCACGAAAAGCGAAGAGAGCGCCGGCAGTGGGAAACAGATCACGCTGCGTTTACACAACAGGAACAGCAACGCCGTCATCAATACGAACAGGAACGCGCGGCAGCGTTGCAAGTGTTCCTCAAGTCGCCGGAAGGCCGGCAGCACTATGAGCCTGCATACAAGACGGTCCTTGAGTTATATAAGCGCCGCGAGCCACACCGTGCGTCGACCGCAGCCCACGAGGCAACGGTCGCCCGGATTGAACAGGACCACTTCCAGTTTCCCGACTACTCACTGTGGGCACTGACCCAACACGATCGTGACAATGAGGCATCCATCTGACGTCGATTTGCGTCTCGTGACGAAATCATCAAAAGTCGCTTCGCAAGGTCGGCATATGCCGGACCTTTTCTGGACCAGACTATCGGCATTTGCCGGACCTACTATCGGCAAACGCCGGACCTTTTTTGGAGAGGGTATGCTCCGCGATCGCTCATTGAAGCCAGGAATTGGTACTCACCGAATCGCCTACAAAGCTTATTACAAAGCTATATCTGTATAAACAAAGATGAGCGGGCTTTGGCCCGCCTGCTTTTGAAACAATTAATCCGACGAGGAATCGGACCGCCGGAGCGGTCCTTGAAAAATCTATG
>JAQGHS010000749.1 GCA_028291605.1 Planctomycetaceae bacterium
CTTGCGTATCAACGGCCGCGCGATCCTCATTACCGACCCTGCGTGGCTGGCGCCATTGACGGTGCAGGGCAAGTGTCCCATGGTTGCGGTAGCCGTCGAAGTCGAAGAGTGCTTTCTGCAGTGCGCCAAAGCCATTCTTCGATCGAAGCTCTGGGAGCCACACCAGGGCCCCACGCTGCAGACCCTTCCCTGCGCTGCCGAGATGTTACACGATCATGTGAAGATGCCGGACTTCGACGTCGTCAAGGTACAGACACTTCTCGACGAAGCCTATCGGAACAAGCTGTACTAGTGCGTCATCCAGCCTGGTGGTTTTGTCACGGCTCAATCTTCGGGTTGTAGCCATGCTCTGCTGCACCACTTTTCGGACCGGCCCTGGGACATGGGGCTCTATCAGGAACAGGCAGAGGCGATTATTGGTGCCGCACGTAGGCCGCGCCCCCCTGGCTTCGGCCGAGGAGCCCCCTCCCGCAGGCCACGCGCGGAACCAATGACAAATCACCCGACTCACGCACTGAACAACGGAGTCGACAGATACCGTTCGCCCGAATCGGGGAGGATGACTACGATCGTCTTGCCAGCCGCCTCGGGACGTTTGGCGATCTTGATCGCGGCACTCATCGCCGCACCGCAACTGATGCCGCTGATGATCCCTTCTTCTTTGACCAGCCGCCGTGCCATGTCGAATGCTTCTTCGTTTGCCACTTGAATCACTTCGTCGATGATAGAGCGGTCCAGAATATCGGGAATGAAACCGGCGCCGATCCCCTGAATCTTATGCGGACCTGGGGCTCCGCCTGACAGGACCGGACTGTCGGTCGGTTCGACCGCGATCGATTTCACCGGGACGTTCTTCTCGTGCTTCAGATACCGCGAGACCCCCGTGATCGTGCCGCCGGTCCCGACGCCCGAGACGAAGTAATCGATCTTGCCTTCTGTGTCATGGAAGATTTCGGGACCAGTAGTTCGGAAATGAATGGCGGGGTTGGCGGGATTCTTGAATTGCTGGGGCATGAAGTAGCCGGGATTGGCGGCCAGTTCTTCGGCCTTCTTGATGGCTCCCTTCATCCCTTCGCCACCGGGTGTCAGGATCAACGTGGCGCCAAACGCCTTTAACATCTGCCGGCGTTCCATCGACATGGTCTCGGGCATCGTCAAGGTCAGCGAATACCCCTTCGCGGCACACACATAGGCCAGGGCAATGCCCGTATTGCCACTGGTTGGCTCGATCACGTGCATACCGGCCTTGAGTTTGCCCGTCTTCTCGGCATCCCAGATCATCGCCGCGCCGATGCGGCATTTGACACTGTAAGCCGGATTGCGCCCCTCAATCTTGGCCAGGACGGTCGCTCCCAACCCCTTCGTCAGTTGATTAATTCTCACGAGCGGTGTGCGACCAATGGAGTCGGCGTTGTCATTGAAAACGGGCATGATAAGGAATCTCCTGCTCTGGGTTGGAACTGTCGGTAACCATTTCACTAGACGGAGGCAATCGCATTCTGAGCCGCGGTGACCAGGGATTGAGCGGACTCGGAGGTCAGGCTGGCCGATTTCTGGAAAGCGTTTGCCTTCTTGATGAACGCGTTCAATTGTTTGATTCCAGCCTTGGCGTTGCCATCATTCAGCTTGGCGATGGAAACAGTCAGCTTCTTGAGGAGCGACGTGGCATTCTTGCTCGGTAATTGCTCCGAATTGACTAGCTCGTTGACCTGACCGATCAGCAGCACGATCTGCCGCTGGGCCGAGAGAATTGTTATGGTCGCCGAACCCGTGGCGTTACCGTAGTTCGAGTTGGCGCTGACGAAGGTCGCGACCACGGCATACACACCGGAACTGGTGGGCACAGCCGTCGAACCGTTGTAAGTGAAGGTCACAGTTCCCTCGACGGTCTCCCCACCGATGCCGGTTGCCGTGGCGGTGGCCGAGTGAGTTCCGGTTTTGTTGCGGAAGGTCCCTCCGATGACTGTGAGAGTCGGAGTCTCCTTAATCGTCGAGTCATTTGTCAGATTGAATGTGACATTGAGTGGGCCAACGCTGGCCGTGATCGTGTAGCTGCCCGCTGACCCGTTGGCCGTCGCCGTCACCATGGCCAGTCCCGTCGGTGAAGTCACGGCGCTCGAACTCGAAAGTATGGCGCTCGCGCCACCTTCCGGAGCCACAAAAGTCACCGTAGTACCCGGGACCGGGCTGCCCAAGATGTCCGTGACCGACACGATCAACGGGCTGGTAAAGGCCGTGTTGAGAGACGTGTTCTGCGGTGTGCCGGAGATGACGTCCAGGACGCTCGGAATGTTATTCGTCAGATTGAAGCTGACGGCATTCGTAACATTGGTGGCGGTGGCCGAAACAGTGTAGCTCCCGGCAAAGCCATTGGCCGTGGCCGTGATGCTGGCGTGGCCATTGGCATCGGAGACGGCCGCAGGTGCCAAAAGAGTCGCGGAGGCACCGACAATCGGAGCACTGAACGCAACCGTCGCACCAGATACCGGGTTGCCGAACACGTCCTGGACCGTCATCTGGAGCGCCGTGGCAAAGTCCGCGTTGATGAGTGCGGTCTGCGGGGACCCGGCCGTGACGATCAGCGTGGGAAGATTCAGGCCACCCGCGAAGTCGGCATTGTTGGCGGCGTTGTTGCCACTGAAGGTGGACATCTCTCCTGTCAGATTGGCCGTCGCGTCCGTGTAGACGTAAAGGGCACCGCCGTTGCCCGTCCCCGAGTTACC
This sequence comes from Planctomycetaceae bacterium, assembly GCA_028291605.1. GTDB lineage: Bacteria > Planctomycetota > Planctomycetia > Planctomycetales > Planctomycetaceae > JAKFVC01. Next base: position 2,724 of record JAQGHS010000749.1, read on the forward strand.
GAAGCCACCGCCTCCGGTTCCACCCGTGGCCGTATTGTTGGTGAAGGTGACGCCGATCAGGTCGAGAGTGCCAGCTCGCTGGAACAAGGCGCCGCCCAACCCCGCACCACCGCCGCCGTAGTCACCTGCCCCGTTTCCACCACCACCACTTCCAAGGCCATTACGGCCGATGCCACCTTGCCACCCACCGCCCCCGCCCCCGAAGCCCCCATCGCCCCCGCCAGTCTGGTCCCAGCCTCCACCACCACCGAAGCCGCCGATCCCCGCCCCGCCCCCGCCTCCGCCACCGTAGTCTCCACCTGTTCCGGCTGCACTCGTGATATGGCTCACAGAGCCAAATCCGCCACCGCCACCGCCAAATCCTCCGTTTCCACCCGGCCCAAAAACATTATCCGGAGGGGTTGCCCCGACGGGCAGATCCGGAAAGCCGCTCAGGTGAATCCCGCCACCACCACCAGCGCCCGTAGTGGCATTTCCATTACCCCCACCAGTGCTGCCGGTCCCTCCAACTCCGCCACCACCACCGCCAATGACAGTCCCGCTGCCGTCTCCGTTACCCCCGTCCCCGGTAAAGCCTCCCCCTCCGCCCCCAATTGTGAAAAGGGCATCACCTCCATCCCCCAGGAATCCGCCACCACCGCCCCCGGCGTTATAGGGCATCCCAATTCCACCATCACCGCCGGCTCCGCCACCACCACCAAACCGTCCGACGCCACCATTGCCACCCACTGCGTGGTTGCCATCGAAAGTGACGTTGGTCAACGTCACCGTTGTGGGACCGATGGATCCGTCAATCAGCAGTCCCCCGCCCAGCCCAGCCCCGCCACCAGCTCCAGGTCCACCGTCGCCACCGCGAGCCAAGCCGTCGGCGATCGTCAGGTCGGAGATGCTGACATCACCCTCGAGGATGAAAAACGGCCGCACCGCGCCGCCACCGCCGATCGTCAGATTCTCTTGACCGGGGCCGATGATAGTCAGCGAGCCACCGTTGGTCGTAAAGATTGGCGGCAACATCGCGGCTAGATCGATCGTGCCGCTGATTGCCGAAAGGTCGATGACGTTATCAGCGTCAGGTGACTGATCGGACTGAAAGATGGCATTGCGCAAGTCACCGACCGTCCCCGGCCCCAGCGGAGTAATCAGGCTGTTGATCGGACCAGTGTCAGTGGGAAGCGTGACCGTAAATGTGGCGGGAGCCAACCGGTCTTCGAGACCTTCCACAGCCAGCCGAATTCGGTGTGGCATCTTGCGCGACTTGGCAATCGAGCACCGAGGGGATGGAAATACGGACGAAAGCCACGACTTGAATAACATGCTCGGTTTCCACAGTGACGGGCGCGAGGATCCGTTCCGCGCGGACCCGACGAGAGTTTGCTTGCTCTTCTGACACAGCACTCGCTGCTCGTTCTCAATGCGAGATTCCGACAGAAAGCTGGCCAAAGTTTTTCATTTTTTTGGCGAGGCATCGCGGAGGCGTGCGAAGTTGCAGCGCAGAAATAGTGATCCAGGTGCGCCCGGCGGCGTCTGCGCCGGGATTCTTCGGGGTAATTCAATCGCGGGAAATGAAGAATCCGGGGTGCTGACGCCGCCCGGCTCACCAACTCAACATCTTGGTGGCGGCAGGCACGGACCGACCCTACTGCCCGCTCTCTGCCCGAACACCTTCGGGGGGCGCGACACGCACCACGCGAAAGCCGACGTGGTCTCGTCGCTCGTGGGGCGCCAGCCAGGAATGGAATGCGTTGCGGCAGTGATCGGCGGCGAAATACCATCCGCCCCCGCGCGTGACGCGATGTGTTCCTGTGTTCGGTCCCTGCGGATCCCGGACAGGACTGTACTTGTAGTAATCGTGGTCGCGCCAATCCTGACAATGCTCGAACACATTGCCGTGCATATCATACAGGCCCCAGGCGTTCGGCAGTTTCTGGCCGACCGGATGCGTTCCGCCGCTCTGATTGGCACGGTACCAGGCGTAATTCGGTAACTCGGCATCCTCGTTGCCGAAACAATATCGGTGGCCCGACTTGCCGGCCCGGCAGCTATATTCCCACTCAGCCTCGGTGGGCAATCGGTATCTCTGGCCCTCTTTGTCGCTCAGCCAGTTGCAGAACTTCTGCGCATGGTGCCAGGAAACCTGGACGACCGGATGCTCGTCCGTCTGCGGAAATGCGGCCTGATCCCAGCCAGGTGCTCCCAGGTCGTAATCCGGATTGGCTTTCACGAACAGGCGAAACTGCCCGATGGTCACTTCAGTGGTGCCCAGATAGAACGGCTGTGAGATTTCCACGTCATGCTCAGGTCCTTCCTTCAGCAGCATGTGATTGAAGCCTTCGTCCTTATTTTGTTCGGAGAGCAGTTTCATCTCTTCAGGCGGCGTCCCCATCCGGAATTTGCCTGCCGGGATAAGGTTGAATTTCATTCCGAGGCTGTTTGTGAACTGCGCGGCGGGCTTCCCTGTCTCGGGCGGCCTGGGCTGAGCACTGCCCGCGTCGCCGACCCGTGCCGTTGCCGCCGCGGTGGCCTGCTGTGGATCCAGCGAGGTTGGCCGAGGTCCCAACAACGTTGTGATGCCGGTAATCTCCGTCGCTCCGAGAGCCAGAATGGGGAGCATCAGGGCTGCGGCCGCCAACCATTTCCAACGGCCCGATTTTGCCGCGACAGGTTTGTTTTGACCGATCCCCAATACATCATCGAGACTGACATTCGCCTTGAGCCGCGCCTCCACATCCGCGAGAACATCGGCCACTTCGCGGGCCGACTGGAACCGATCCGCTGGATTCTTCGCGTGCAGTTTGGCAATCACGCCTGCGAGCCATTGCGGCATTTCGGGAATCACGTCGCGGATCGGCGTCGGGACGTCCTCCACCACGCGTCTCAGCACCGCGTAAGTGGTCGCGGCGCGGAACGGCGGACGCCCGCTCGCCATGACATACAACACGCTGCCGAGACTGAACAAGTCGGCCCGGTGGTCGAGTGAGTCCCCCCTGGCCTGCTCGGGTGCCATGTACATCGGCGTGCCGGCCAGCACACCGCTCTGAGTGAGGCTGGCGTCGTCGGCCGCTCGTGCCAGACCGAAATCGGTGATCTTGACCCGTTGGTGCCCCCCTTCGATCAGCACATTGCCCGGCTTGATGTCCCGATGAATGAGCCCAGTCGCGTGGGCAGCGGCCAGCCCCTCGGCGATCTGTCGACCCAGGCTCACGATTTCGCGCGGATCCAGCGGACCAGTGCCGTCGAGCCGCTGCTGCAGGGTTTCGCCGGGGATGAATTCCATCACCAGGTACGGCAACGGCTGTTCCTCGACAGCATACACCTGGACGACATTCTCGTGCCGCACCTGCGCGGACGACCGCGCTTCACGCAGGAAACGCTTGCGGGCGGCCGAAGTGACGGCAATCGTCGGGGCCAGTACCTTCAATGCGACAATCCGCTGCAGCACATCATCGAAGGCTCGCAAGACGATCCCGAACCCTCCCCGCCCCAGAACCTGCAGCACCTCGTAGTGACCAATCCGGCCGAGTGACTCAGGACGACTGGACGGCTGCAGGAAGGACA
>JAQGHS010000761.1 GCA_028291605.1 Planctomycetaceae bacterium
GTACCGGGCGTGAGTTGATCGGTCAGCCCCGCAATCAGATCGCCAGCGACTGCAGGATTTCGCTTGATCAGCTCCTGGCGTTTGGTTGCGGAAATTCTGTCATCCAGAATCTGCGCCACCAGATCGCGAACCTTGGCTGAGGCAATCGGCGGAGGAACATCACCGACCACCATGACCGTTCGGGCGGCGATCGTTGTGCGGGCGTTGAACGACGTATCCGAAACCGACTGAGCCTGAATCGCCTGGAATTCCCAGCTCACTAGCATCAATCCGACACAGATTCGGCTGACGTTATGCATGTTCTGAACTCCATACGATATCCATCATCGGCAGTTGCTTTCAAATTGTAAAAACGCCCGCCCATGATCTGCCTATAGGTAATGCAGAATCTGTGCCACACGGAAACTGGAATGCAGGTTGAAGGCTACTTTCCTGAGATGCACTCGCTGGCGCTTCGAGCTAGTATGAGTGACGGGCCGATCCGCCGCTCATTCAGGTTCACAATACCCATATTGGTAACGATATGATTCTCGCCGCTGGTTTGACTCCTGCCTGGCAACAAATCCTGGTGTTTGATCAACTATTCCTTGGCGAGGTCAATCGCGCGACCGAGGTTCATTGCTGTGCCTCGGGCAAGGTGCTGAATGTGGGAGTCGCGCTGCATCACCTCGGTGCCTCGTCGCGAACCCTGGCGGCCGGAGGGGGCTGGTCCCTAGCGGCCATGCAAGCCGATCTGCAGCAGCTGGGAGTCCCCTGCCGCTGGATCACGACCTCCGTTCCGACGCGCGTTTGTACCACCGTTTTGGATTCCGGTGGCCAGATGACGACGGAATTGGTGGAGAACTCGGGAGTGTTTTCGGCGGACGAGCTGGCGCAGTATCAACACGCGTATCTGGAAGAAGCTGCGGCAGCGGAAGTGGTGGTCTTGAGTGGTTCGCTGCCCATTAACGCTCCCGAAACCTATTACCGGGACCTCGTCGCGCGCACTCCTGGGCGGGTTGTCCTGGACGTTCGCGGTATCGAACTGCTGCATGCCCTGCACTCGAAACCATTTCTCGTCAAACCCAATCGGGCCGAGTTAGCCAAAACGCTGAACCGCAATCTGCACCAAGACGCCGACCTACAGGCCGCGATGCTCGATCTCAATGCCAGCGGAGCTCGCTGGGTCGTCATTACCGACGGTCCGCATGCAGTCTGGGTCAGTTCTGCCAGTCAGGTCTGGAAGCTGCAACCGCCGCAGATCGACGTCGTCAATCCCATCGGCAGCGGTGACTCGTTAGCCGCCGGGGTGGCGGCGGCACTGGATGCCGGGGTTGAAGTGCTGGAGGCGGTTCGGCACGGGATCGCCTCAGCGGCCTACAATGCGACGCAGTTGTTACCGTGCCGATTGGATCCTCAGCGCATTCGCGACCTGCAGACGCAGGTGACCGTGTCAGTGGCGAAATAGGCAAAGATAGTCGTTGATCGCTCCGCGATCATCACGCGCTCGCAGTAGCGAGTCTGAGTTACGAAGGAACGTCAATCTCAGGCAGAGCTGAAAGTGCGCCTGCGTTATGATCGCGGAGCGATCAACGACTATCTTTGCCAAATTAAATCCGCGCGACTATGCCAATTGCTTGGCCAACGACTGCACGATCTCCACGAACAACTGCAACGATTCTTTCGTCTGCTGCTCGGTGATCACCATCGGCGGACTGATACGGATCACGTTGCCCGCCAAGGCGCCGAGGAGATGAATCCCCATATCGCCGCGGCCCAGATAACAGGCTTCGACGATTTTTGAAGCCACTTCCTTATCGGTGAACTTGCCAATGGGCGCACATTGGATGCCAAACACCAGTCCTTCGCCGCGCACCTTGACGACCAACCCGGTTTCTTTCAGACGGTTCAGGCCTTCAAAATATATCGGTGTCAGGCGGCGGGTGTGGGCCAGAACGTCGGTCGATTCGAACTCGTCGAGAGTCGCCAGGACCGACGCACAACTGACCGGATTCGCGCTCCACGTGTCGGAAGCCTCACCGTACTTGAGGCTGCTCATGATGTCGCCGCGGCCAACTGCCGCACTGACAGCGATTCCATTGCCCAGGCCCTTACCAAGCACCACGAAGTCTGGTTCGAGTCCGTAGGCCTCGAAGGCATACATCCGGCCGGTACGACCGAAGTTGGCTTGGACTTCATCCAGAATGAAGAGGATATCATGCTGACGGCAGAACTTTTCGACCATCTGCAGGTAGGCTGCCGGAGGATGATAACTGCCGCCGCCACCCAGGTAGGGTTCCGTGATGATGCAGTTCAGGCGACTGCCGTATTCCTTCCACAAGAATTCCAGCTCTCGCTGATAAGGAGCCAGATCAATCGACTGACCGTACTTGGAGACGTCGTCCACCTCGGCCATGGGGAAGCTGATGAACTTCACGCGAGGATCACGATCGTGATCCTTTTCGGAACCAGTGACGGCGCCCGCGAGGCCCTTCTTACCGTGGAATCCGTAACGCGTCGCCAGGATGAGATCCCGCTTCTCGTCGCGATGCAGACAAGCCCACAGCGCCTTCTGGACGGCTTCCGAACCCGACGCCGCCCACATCACGGTATCGAGTCGCTTGCCGCCCGGCCAAGACTGGATGTTCTTTACCAGCCGTTCGGAGGCTTCGGCTTCGATGGGGGTCATCGCGTTGTAGGCGGTCAGGGCGACGGCCTCGATGTACTCATCGGCTTTCGCGGTGATGCCGCCGCAGATATTGGCCGGCCACTGCATGTATTGAATAAAGCGCTGGAACCAGCGAGTCGGATTGTGCCCCAAGTTGGCGACCAGCACGCCCGACGAGTAGTCATACAGCTTGCGACCTTCCGCCGTCCAATGAAAAATCCCCGCCGACTTGGCCAGGACGGCCTGAGTGGGGGTAAACGTACGCAGGGCAATCGGTTCACGTTGCGTGAGTGTGGCACGAACTGCGTTGGATTTCTCTTCGCCACGGTACTGGATCGGCGTCATGCAGGCAGGCTCCAAAAATACGGAAGTTTTCAGTTATTCAAAGACAAGCGACGAGATTTGGCCGAAAAGCT
>JAQGHS010000781.1 GCA_028291605.1 Planctomycetaceae bacterium
TCCAGCTTTTCCAAGGCAGAATTGAGGGATAACAAGGAGTCGGGCGATTCAGACTCGGCCTGAGCCACATCTTCAGAGAATTCGACGCGCAGCCGCCCGCTGCCCCGCTTCAGGCTCGCCTTGCGACGGGCCGCCTCGATCAGAATACGCCGCATCGCCTCCGCTGCCGCTGCGTAGAAATGACCCCGATTTTCCCACTTGGGAGATGCTCTGTCGCCGACCAGCCGCAGGTAGGCTTCGTGGACCAAAGCGGTCGGTTGCAGGGTATGTTCTGGAGCCTCGTGGGCCATCTTTTGCCGGGCCAGTCGATGCAGTTCTTCATACACCAAAGGCAGCAGCCGCTCCGACGCGCCGGAGTCCCCCTGCTCCATCGATTCGAGCAACAGCGTCACATTTCGGTCTGTCATCTCGGTGAACACCGCCTGGAATCGTCGATTTGCGAGCGTGAGCAGAGGATACGGTTGGTCATTGTGGCAGAAAATCTGGCGACAATCCACGGGATTTGTCGGGTGCAATCGCGAAATGGGAGGGCGAGGGACCCAGAGGGTACCCCGCCCTCCCAGCGACAAGGTGACTAACCGGGCCCTGCACGATTAGAACTATCCCACAGTTTGTCCGTTTCGCTATACTCCGCACAGGTTTCCGCCTCAGGGGAGAGGCGCATTGGTAATTGGCACTCCAGGATGAGTCGATGATGGCGCAAATCAAGACCGCAGCGCAGATGTCGCTGCATGAAAAGCTGACCGGGCTGGCCAACAATCTATGGTGGAGCTGGCATCCCGAAGTGGGCAATGTCTTCGCGGAAATCGATCCTCAATTGTGGACATCGCTCGACCACAATCCCCTGCTGCTACTGAAAGAGTTCACCCCCGATCAACTTGAGAAGCGGGCGAAAGAGCTCGTGCTCCATTCGCGGGTGAACTGGGCCTATCGCCGCTGGCACGAATACATGCAGCAGACCCGCACCTGGGGCGGTACGCATGCCGGGGTCCTGGGGCAACGCCCTGTGGCGTACTTCTCCGCCGAGTTCGGCATCCACGAATCACTGCCCGTTTATTCCGGCGGCTTGGGAATTCTGGCGGGCGATCATCTGAAGAGTGCTTCCGATCTGGGCATTCCGCTGGTCGCGGTCGGGTTGTTCTATACCCAGGGTTACTTCAAGCAAACGCTCAATCCGGAAGGCTGGCAGCAGGAAGATTACTCGCAGATTCAAATCAGCCACCTGCCGCTGAAACCGGCCGTTGATAAACAGGGCAAGGAAGTCGCGATTTCTGTCACCACGCGCACCGGGGTGATCTTCGCCAAGGTGTGGAAGGTGGATGTCGGCCGCGTGCCGTTGTATTTGCTCGATGCCAATGTCCCGGAGAACTCGGACGAAGACCGGCACCTGACGGCCCGCTTGTACGGCGGCGATCAGCGGACCCGCATTCGCCAGGAAGTGCTGCTGGGCATCGGTGGGACGCGGGCCCTGATGGCACTCGGCATTCGGCCGGCCGTCGTGCATATGAACGAGGGGCACTCAGCATTTGCCGGGTTGGAAGTCATCCGGTTTCGGATCAAGGAAGACGAAGTCACGTTTGATGATGCTTTGCGCGACGCGGCGAATTCCAGCGTCTTCACCACGCATACCCCGGTCCCGGCGGGACACGACCGCTTTGGGGCCGATCTAATTGAAGAGCACCTTGGGCCGATTCGTGATGAATTGCATCTGAGCCACGAAACGCTGATGGGGCTGGGCCGAGTCGAACCGCAGAACCATCAGGAAACGTTCTGCATGACGGTGTTGGCCTTCAAGCTGTCACGGCGCGCGAATGCGGTTTCGGCGTTGCACGGAGTGGTGTCGCGGCGGATGTGGGCCAATTTGTGGCCCTGGCGCAGCGATGACGAAATCCCGATCGGGCACATCACCAACGGCGTCCATGTTCCCACATGGCTCGCACCGCAGATGCGCATGTTGTACGACCGCGTGCTCCCCAGCAACTGGTCGCACCGCACGTCCGACCCGCAGATGTGGGCCGACTTTGCATCGGTGTCGCCGGGCGAATTGTGGGAAACTCATACCACGCTGAAGAACGGCTTGATCACCTACGTCCGTTCGCGCCAGATTGCGGTGGCGAAGAAGAACAACCTGCCGGAAAGCATGGTCGAAGAACTGGGGAACGTTCTCGATCCCCAAGTCTTGACGATCGGTTTTGCCCGCCGGTTCGCACCCTATAAACGAGCCGGCCTGATCCTGAATAATCTCGATCTGTTGGCGGAATTGATCAACGATCCTCACAAGCCGATTCAGATCGTCTTCTCCGGAAAGGCACATCCTGCGGACGAACCGGGTAAGCGGATTCTGCAGGACATCATCCGCATTTCGCGAGATACACGATTCCGCGGCAAGATCGTGTTCCTCGAAAACTACGACATCAGCCGAGCTCGGCATCTGGTGCAAGGGGTTGATGTGTGGCTGAATAACCCACGACGGCCGTTGGAGGCGTCGGGGACCAGCGGACAGAAGGTGGTGCTCAACGGCGGCTTGAACTGTTCGATTCTCGACGGCTGGTGGGCCGAGGCCTACGACGGGTCAAACGGGTTCGCGATCGGCAACGGCCGGACGCATGTGAATTCGGACATTCAAGACCGTCGCGACGCGGACGATCTCTATCGAGTCCTCAAGGATGAAGTCATCCCGCTGTACTATGATCGTGATCGTGATGATCTGCCCCAGGCCTGGATCAATCGCATGAAACGCACCATTACCACATTGGGCTGGCGCTTCAACGCCGACCGCATGGTGATGGATTACGTGCGCGAAACCTATGTCCCGGCAGCGGGCGGGTTGTCCTGCGAGATGAAGATTCGGTAGGTGAATGTGCATGACACAATGAGCAGGTGAGCCGGGCGGCGTAAGCCCCCGGATTCTTTTCTAAAGAGATTTGGAAACACAGAGGCACAGAGAAAACAGAGGAATTTCAAACTCTGTTTTCTCTGTGCCCTCTGTGTTTTTTTCCTTCGTGTCCTTTGTGACCTTCTGTTCAAAAATCCTTAAACAGAAGGTCA
>JAQGHS010000791.1 GCA_028291605.1 Planctomycetaceae bacterium
ATCCTGACCTGACCTAGGGTAGCCGCGGGACGCGGCAACCCTAGGCTATTTGACGTTACCCCTTTGGGGTATGTTTTTAGAATTCGACTGACGAGCGAAACAGATTCCACATCGGCCGGACGTCCAACACTCATCCAGATTTCGCGGCTTTGCATTACATCGGTACGCTCTCCAAAGATACCTCTTGGAATAGGGTGCAAAACATGTTAAGGTGCTGATGCGTTCGTTGGTGGAGGCGAAAGCTGCGATCGGGAGTGTTCGCGGCGTCTCCCCATTTTGCCTGCGATCTAAGCATTGAGGAGCCCCAATCGTGCTGAGTCTTTATGAGACAACGTCCGGGCGTCGTCGTGAGTTTCTCAAGATCGGCGGATTGGGATTGGGGGGCCTCACCCTGGCTCACCTTTTAGAGGCGCAGGCCACAGGGGCTTCGACTCATCGCTTCCTGAAGGACCGCGCAGTTGTCTTCCTGTTTTGCCATGGCGGTCCCAGCCAGATCGAAACTTTCGATCCGAAGATGACGGCTCCCAGCGAGATTCGCAGTGCGACGGGCGAAGTGGCGACTGCGATTCCCGGCGTGACGTTTGGTGGGACTCTGCCGAAGCTGGCCGCACTGGCCAAGCAGATCTCGATCGTGCGTTCCTTCACGACGGGGGACGCCAATCATGACATCAAGCCGATCGTGTGCAACGATACTCTGAAGGCCAATATCGGGTCGCTCTACGCCCGGGTGGCTGGCAATAACAATCCGATCACCGGCATTCCTTCGAACGTGGCGATCTTTCCGCAGTCGGTTGACCCTAAGGCCCAGCCCGCTCAGGACGGCTTCGGAAAATTCACGTCGACGGGCAGCATCGGACAAGGCTATACACCGTTTGTTCCAGGTAGCGGCGGACAGCTGCAGAAGGATATGACCCTGCAGCTCGCACGGAATCGGATTGACGACCGCCGACAGTTGCTGCGGGGGTTGGACCAGATCCGCCACAGTTTTGACTCGATCGGATTAGGTCGGGGTCTGGATGCGTTTCGTGATCAGGCGTTTGATACGATCCTGGGTGGTGTGGCGCACGCCTTTGACCTGTCAAAGGAAGATCCGCGTGTCGTGGCTAAGTACGACACGGCACCACTCATGCGGCCCGACATGATCGATAAGAAGTGGAACAACTACAAATTCTATGTCGACCACAATCAAACACTCGGCAAGTTGATGTTGTTGTCTCGCAGGCTGGTCGAAGCAGGCTGTGGCTTCGTGACGGTGACGACCAACTTCGTCTGGGACAATCACGCCGATTCGAACAATACCGGCGTCGCCGAAGGGATGCAGTATTGCAGCCTGGCCCTGGATCATGCCGTCTCGACGTTCCTGGAAGATGTGGCCGAACGAGGCCTGAGCGATCGCATTCTGCTGGTCGTCACGGGCGAAATGGGACGCACTCCGCGGATCAATCGCAGCGGCGGCCGAGATCACTGGGGCGGACTCGCTCCTTTGCTGCTGGCGGGCGGCAAGCTGGGAATGGGCCGCGTCATCGGCCAATCAACGCGCGATGCTGGCAGTCCACTGACCGAACGTGTGACGATCCGCAATCTGGTGTCCACCATCCTGCATTCGATGTTTGATATCGGCGAGATGCGACTCTCGCCGAGCGTTCCCAGCGAGATCATTCGGCTGGTCAACGACGCGGAGCCGATTCCCGGGTTGGTCTGACCTTGCGACGTAGCAGAACTCGCCAAGAGTTCTGGCCGCGCTGGTGACAGCTCCCCGAAGTCTTGGCGACTTCGGCTACGACGCGAGTCGAGCTACATATCAAGCGATCTGCAAAGCTGCTGCTCCCACATCCATTCGTGGGCGATGATGGTTCGCAGGTCTGAGTACTTCGGTTCCCAACCCAATTCGCTCTGGGCTCGCCGGCTATCTCCCACCAGTGCTGCGGGATCTCCTGCACGTCGCGGTCCATCCACGACGGGGATGGGACGGCCGGTGATTTCCTCGGCGACCGCGATCACGTCCTGGACTGAGACTCCCTGTCCGCTGCTGAGGTTATAGGTCGTGCTGGGAGCGTGCTCCAGCACGCGCAGCAAGGCCAGCAAATGCGCATGGCATAGATCGGTCACGTGAATATAATCGCGAATGCAGGTGCCGTCGGGAGTGGGATAGTCTCGACCAAACACAGACACATGCGGATTCCGACCACTTGCCGCCTGGATGACGAGCGGAATCAGCCGCGCTTGCGGCACACTCCGATTGCCAATCCGTCCCGCCGGGTCAGCCCCCGCCGCATTAAAGTAACGGAGGATGATCGATCTCATCCCCAGAGCCGTTCCGTAGTCGGCTAGAACTTGCTCCACCATCCACTTCGAACGCCCATACGGACTGATGGGGTGCTGCGGATGGACTTCGTCAATGGGCACGTACAGAGGTTCGCCAAAGGTCGAGCAAGTCGAGGAGAAGATGCAATTCTCGACACCGTGCCGGCGCATGGCATCGAAGAGATTGATCGACCCCAGCAGATTGTTGCGGTAGTACAGATCGGGATGTTCGATCGATTCACCGACGTAAGCCAGCGCCGCAAAATGGAGAACGGCGGCGAACTTGCGGCTGCCCAGGACCTCGTCCAGCACGGCGGCATCAGTCAGGTCGCCAGCCACGAATTCGCCGGCGACGACGGCATCTTGAAAGCCGCGGCTCAGGTTGTCGAGGGTGACGACGTCAAAGCCATGTTCGGCCAGCATCAGCACCATGTGTGAGCCGATGTAGCCGGCACCGCCCGTCACCAGAATTGATTCGCGCATGAGCAGATCCTGAGGCCACCTGAGAAAAGGGATGCCGCTGCCGGAGCAAGCAATCAGCACACGTTGGGCCCGTGGACGACATCGCCCGGAATCCATGGAAACCGGGCGATGTTAGACGAATCAGAAGGGGCGAGCGGCCGAGCAGGTCGCGCCCCGTTGATTATCGAATCTCATGCAGCTCGACGATGAAATGCAACGTGGCGCCGCCCGGGATACCCTGGGTACCTCCTGCACCGTATCCGAGATTCGAAGGAATCTCGAGTTCAATCATGCCGCCCACTGGGCAGTATTGCAGACCTTCCGTCCAGCCGGGAATCACGCCCGACAAAGGAAAGGGAATCGGTGCTCCACGCTTGTAGGAGCTATCGAACTCAGTCCCATCATCGAGGGTACCGCGGTAACTGGCAAAGACCGTATCGGCGGCCGTCGGCTTCTTGCCATCCGTCTTGCGCAAGACCTTGTACTTGAGACCGGAAGCGGTCTCGGTAAACTCCTTGGGAGCATCCGGGTCGGTGGGACCAGGCTTGGTATGATCGACAGCGCCGGACTGTCCCAAGGCGGGCGCCTTCGGAACGGGAGCTTCGGATTGCTTGGCCGGGCTATCAACACAGCCGCACAGCAACGACAACAACACCAGGCTCGAACAGAAACGCATGAAATCCACTTCCTGAATCGGGGAAACGGTTCGATACACGATCGAACTCCGACAGACCACCCATCCACAGGTGGTGACGAACTCCCAAAATAACGCGAAATCCCTTGACTTCCAAGGGTGAACCAAATTTCGGCAGCCGATAGCGGGCACGTCGCGGTCGACCTATTGGGGATTCCTATTTTCGAATCACGTTAGCGAAATGAAGTAGAAACAGTTTCCTCTTGAATGGCCTCAGCGTTTCTTCGTGTCCTTCGTGACCTTCTGTTCCAATCCTGTTTTTGAACAGAAGGTCACGAAGGACACGAAGAAATGCGAAATTTGCGGACCCTAACGGATTGCAGGTGCGAGTATTCGTCGGCCCTGCGGTGAAGTGATCGAAGAATGGGATTTAGCCACAGAATGACACAGAAGAAACACAGAAAGGGACAGCTTCCACTTCCTGATTTCTGTGTTTCTT
>JAQGHS010000793.1 GCA_028291605.1 Planctomycetaceae bacterium
GGGCAACAGGGAAAAGCGGGATTCAAGCTGTCTCTGCGTGGCTACGACCCGCAGTATGACTATGCGGCATTAACTGATGATCTGGCGGGTCGCCGCTTCAATCGTGCCCAGCCCGAACAAAGCCTGATGCTGTTGAAGCCGACTCAGGGTGTGCCGCACGAAGGGGGATTCCTCTTCGATGAAGAGTCTCGCTATTACCAACTGATGAAGCGTTGGATCGCCGAAGGCTGTCAGCTCGACACGCTGGATCGCGTGCAGAGTCTGGAAGTCTTTCCGAAGTCGATCCTCCTCGATGCCATCGGTCAGAAGCAGGCACAAATTGTGATTGCCAAGTATGCCGATGGCAGCACCCGCGACGTCAGCCGTGATGTCGTTTACGAGACCAGCGACTTCGAAAAGGCGCTGGTCGATAAGGCCGGTAACGTGACGTCCGTGCGTCGCGGTGAAGCCAGCATCCTGATCCGTTATGAAGGGGCCTTCATCACCAACGTTTGCACGGTGCTGGGTGATCGCGCCGGATTTGCCTGGAAAGAGACTCCCGAATACAACTTCGTCGACACGGCCGTCAACAACAAGTTGAAGCGATTGAAGGTCCTGCCGTCGGGGCTTTGTACGGACTCCGAATTCTTGCGACGCATCAAGATCGATCTGACTGGCGTGCCGCCGACTGCGGTCGAAACACGTGCGTTCCTGACTGACTCACGCGATTCCAAGACGAAGCGCGATGCCAAGGTTGACGAACTGCTCAGTAGCCCCGATTTCATCGACTTCTGGACGATGAAGTGGAGCGATCTGTTGATGAGCAATCGCAAGTTCATCACGGAAAAAGGGGTCTGGAGCTTCCGCAACTGGATTCGCAACGCCATCGCGACCAACCTGCCCTACGACCAGTTCGTCTCAGATCTGATGACGGCGAACGGCAGTACGTTTGAGAACCCTGCCGCTAATTACTACCGTATTTCCCGCGACCCGAAACTGGTCATGGAGAATATGACGCAGGTCTTCATTGGGACACGGTTCATGTGCAATCAATGCCATGACCATCCGTTCGAAAAATGGACGCAGATCCAGTACTACGAACTGTCGGCATTCTTCTCAGGAGTCGGCCGCAAGCCGGGCGCGATCGCTGAAGAAGAAGTCATTTTCAGCCAGCCGAATGCCCAAGTCGTCATGCATCCCAAGTCGGGACAGCCGGTTGCCGCAGCGTTCCCGTACAAGCACGCAGGGATTGATCCGAAGCTGACCGATCCGCGCGAGCAATTGGCCAACTGGCTGGATTCGAAAGAGAATCCGTACTTTGCGAAAAGTCTGGCCAACCGGTACTGGAGCTACTTCCTGGGACGTGGCATCATCGACCCGGTCGATGACATCCGTCAGAGCAACCCGCCCACCAATGGCGAATTGCTCGACGCCCTGACCGCCGACTTCATTGCTCATAACTTCGATCTGAAGTACCTGATCAAGACGATCGTCAGCTCGCACACTTATCAGCGCAGCATCGAGACGAATCCATTCAATCAGGACGACAACAAGAACTATTCGCACGCCGCGCCACGCCGCCTGGGGGCCGAGCAACTGTATGATGCGATCATGGAAGCCACGGGCAGCCCGGGCACCATTCCGGGCGTTCCGGCCGGGTTCCGGGCGACGCAGTTGCCCGACGGCAAGGTCGACCTCAGCTTCCTGGATATGTTCGGCCGTCCGCCGCGTGAATCGCCTTGTGAATGTGAACGGACCAGCGAAGTGAGCTTGTCGCAGACGCTGAATCTGATCAATGGTCCGACGATTGGCGACGCTATCGCCCATCCCCAGGCCTTGATCGGCCGCCTGGTGGCCGAGAAGGCGGACGGCAAGCGGATGATCGAGGAAGTCTATCTGTCAGTCGTCTGCCGCTTCCCCACTCCGGAAGAAATGAAACAGGGAGAGGAGTTCCTCGCCCAGGTGACGAGTCCGGCGGAGGGAGCCCAGGATTTGATGTGGGCGTTGATCAACAGCCCGGCGTTCTTGTTCAATCGTTAGCAGGGTTGCGGATGTGTCACCCGACTCTCTGAGTCGGGTGATTGACAACGTCAGGCCATGCCATGATCTATGCGATTGCGATAATCCTAGTGGTCTTCAACTGGCTCGGCGTCGGAGCGGGTATTTCGGCCTTTGGGCAGCGTCTGGCGCTTGATCAGCGTCCATTCATGATGCGATTGCGATGGCTCGGCATCGGAATGCTTCTGGCATTAGCACTTTGCGAATACCCTCACCGCGACGATGGTTGGGTTGGCTGGTTGTCGGTATCGTTGCTGGCCGTTGGTTCTACTCGACGACTTGTTGCACCCCCGCTTCGTAGTTTGCCACCGCTCGACAATGAGGTGATTCGACCGCTCGCGTGATGCGCGGGGCAACTCGGGCGATGGCCAGTTTGTGTGCCTCATTTTCATAAGTCCCATGCATCCAATGGGACGGATGGGGCTTATAGGATTAATGGGACTGACGAAGTCCCGGTAGGGCGAAATCGCTGGCATGCCTGGAAAGACGCTCGACGAACTGGAAGGTGATGTCTGGGGCGCGCCGACATTTGACTCTTACCTTGTCACAACTTGCCATCGTCTGCGGACCAAGCCGGTTGATGATTTTACGGTCGAAGACCTGCGGATCATGATTGGCCAGAAAATCGGGCTCGAATACTTGATGCCGAAGGCGCTCGGGGTGTTGGAGGCTGAACCACTCGCAGAAGGCGATTTCTTCCCTGGCGACTTATTGGGAAGCGTAATGGGATGTTCGGAGTGGTTTACGTCGCACAGTGACGATCTGCAACGGACACTGGATCTCGTCCAGCGCGCTGTCAACGACTACCCCGATGAAGGATATGGTCTACGAGATCAGGTCCAGACATTTTTGGATTGTCACCGCACTTAGCGTTTGATCGTCCACTCAATCGACAAGGTGACGGATGGGCGGATGGATCTGGTGAGTGACCACAAACCACAATCGTAGTTAA
This sequence comes from Planctomycetaceae bacterium, assembly GCA_028291605.1. Taxonomy (GTDB): domain Bacteria; phylum Planctomycetota; class Planctomycetia; order Planctomycetales; family Planctomycetaceae; genus JAKFVC01. Next base: position 2,990 of record JAQGHS010000793.1, read on the forward strand.
GTAAACAAGACCGCGGTGAGGATTATTCAAAATCCTCACCGCGGTTTTTGCATTCAGGAATTAGGTTGCGTGCTCGAAGTTCCTCGCGACAAGGATCATGTCTTGCTGACTTGGACGAACTTCGAAACTGCAGTGCTGATTCCGCCTTGTCCATCATTCAACTGGAAGCTGACGGTCCGTTGCTTGAGCGACGGAATTGTGCCCGAGGTCTGGAAGGTAATATCGCGTGTCAGAGCTCGTACGGCGGCCGCATTGGCATTCTGGTTAAAGGTAATGACCAGCGGCGTCAGGTTGGTGCCGCCGGTGATGGTCCCAATCGCGATTCCACCATACAGGACCGTCGTGCCACCCGAGATCGCAATCTGCCCGATGTTCGAGCCCTGGTTGCGAACGCGGAGAATGTCGAACGGATTGGCATTCGCGGTGATCCTCACCGTTAATGTGCCACCGTTGAAATTGGCCGAGTCGGCATCGGTAATGGTCGCTGAAGGCTCGATGACCACCGGTGTCTTACCCAGGTGATAAATCGGAATGGTCGTCGTAAATCCGCCGATCACCGGGGCCTGATTCTTCTTGACCACGTTGACGAGCTTCGTATAGACCAGGCTTGTTCCGCCATCCCCGTCGGACACCTGGAACTGGATTGATCGGGTACCCAACGGCGCCGACGTCGTGGTCGTCCGGAAGGTAATCACACGCAGCAAAGCCTGCACAGCGGTAGGAGTCGCGGCGGCCGTCAACGTAATCGTACGGCTGGTGGTCCCACCCGACAGGGTGCCAATCGTGGTTCCCTGATATTTGATCGTGGACCCGGAGAAACCGATCTGACCGGCGCCATTCCCCTGGTTCTTGATCTCTAACCGGTCCGTATTCACATTCGCATTCGTCGCGATCTTGACCGTCAGAATACCACCCGCGAAGTTCGGCGAATCGGTATCTGTCAGGGTCAACGTGCCATCGATCACGGTGGCGGTAATACCAGGTTGCAAATTCAACGCACCGGGAGCTGTGGTCGCGATGACCGGGGCGACGTTGGCGGCCGCCACGATGTTGATCTGCCGAGTTTCAGGATCGCTGGGACCACTGCCGTTGTCTATGGTCACACTCACTGTGCGCGGTTGCAACGAAGTGCTGCTCGTGCGGAAGGTGATGTCACGCAGCAGAGCACGCACCGCGGTCAGGGTCGAGTTACTGTTGAACGAAATGATCAACGGCGAAATACCGCTGCCGCCGACGAACGTGCCAATCTGCAGTCCACCGTAGAGGACCCGGTTACCATTCACCGTGATGTCGGTGGGAGTCGCCACGCGATTGGGAATCGTCGCCTGATTCAGAATCTGGATCAGGTCGGTCGACGTCCCATTCTGCGTGATGGCGACCTTCAAGGTTCCACCTTCATAGCTGGTCGTTTGCAGATCGACAATGCCCGCGTTCGAATCGAGATTAATTGCGGGGGAACCGATCGCGTAGTTCAACGGGGCTGGATTCAGCGTGACCGTCGGGGGCTGGGTCGTGAAGACCTGGACATTGTCGATGGTGATCGGGTTGGACA
>JAQGHS010000821.1 GCA_028291605.1 Planctomycetaceae bacterium
ACAGGAAGAAGTCGAGTGCCAGGAAGACGCCCATCATGCCCGTTTCGAGCAGGAGGTACAGAATCAGGTAACCCTTAACTTCCTTCTGGATGCTCCACGAAGCGACCATCCCCAGGAAGCTGATCAACCCCGTCAACAACACCAGCGGTACGCTGATGCCGTCATAGCCCAGACGGTATTCGATGCCCCAGCCTGGAATCCAGCTGACGGCGACGCCGCGTTTTTCGTACTGCTTGGCGATTTCGTCCGATTTGAAGCCGCCCTCGGCCTTGGAGACCAGATCGGCAGCCTTCGGCTGGATCCCTGGATCGCGCGGGTCGAAGACGCCCCACGTCAGGTAGATCGACAGCATGAACGTGGCGAACGTGATGGCCAATGCGAAGGCTCGCATGGTCTCCACGGACTCTTTTTTGATCAATGCCACGCCCGCGGCACCAGCCGTGGGGAGGAAGATAATCGCAGTCAGCAGCCAGAATGTGTCGTTCATGTTTCGTCAAACGTCTCGATGATCAAGCCGAGCCAGTGTGGAATCTTACAGGCTGGAACGGGCCAATTAGTTGGGGAAGAACATGATCAGCAGGGCAAAAATACTCAGCAGGCCGACCGCAATAAACATCACATAGTTTCGCATCCGCCCGGTCTGCACGACGCTGAGCGAACGGCCAATCGCAAACGTCCAGATACCGACGGTATTGACCGCACCGTCCACAATCGTCTCATCAAACTTCCGATCCCAATCGCTGACCTTAATGGCCGCCTTGGCAGTCGAATGCAGGAATCCGTCAAATATCACGCGGTCAATTGCTGAGCACCAGCCCGCGACCACATGGGTCGGTCTGACAAACAACATGTCGTAGAATTCGTCGAAGCCCCACTTGTTGATCAGGAACTGGTGGATGCCGCTGAACTGCGCCTTAATTTCCGCCGCATTCACCCAGCGGACACCATAGACCAGGTAAGCACAGCCCGCACCGACGAAGGCCATAATCAGGGCCAAGGTGCCAGCTTGAGCATGATTGGCGTGAATCGCACCATGGCTCGGAAGCTTCAAGTTCAACAATCCCTGACCGAGATACTCGGTCTGAGCAACGTACCCACCGGCGACAGAGGACGGTTCACTATCGAGTAGCAACTTGAACAGGATGCCCGATTCTCCGCCGAATGCACAGAACGCCGCGAAGAACGACAGCACGACCAGCGGTCCTACCATCACCCAGGGGGATTCGTGAGCGTGTTCGTAGACTTCCTTATCGCGAGGTTCCCCAGCAAACGTGTAGAACCACAAACGGAACATGTAGAACGCCGTGATTCCCGCACCGGCGAGGGGGAGGAAGAACAGCAGATAGTGGCCGTTCAACTTCATATAGGTCAGGGCCGTGGCAACAATTGCATCCTTCGAGTGATACCCCGAGAACGCAATTGGATCTCCACCCGGCAGTGTGACATACGGAATCGCTAAACCGGCGATCGCAATCACACCGACCAGCATCGTGTAGGCCGTCAGGGGCATCTTGCGTCTCAGGCCACCCATCTGGGGCATTTCCTGCACGTGATGGCAACCATAAATCACGCTACCTGACGCGAGGAACATGAGCGACTTGAAGAAGGCGTGGGTGATTAAGTGGAACAGGCCAGCAGCCCAGCCTCCTAATCCCAAACCTAACATCATGTAGCCGAGTTGGCTGATTGTGGAGTAGGCCAAGACCTTCTTGATATCGGTCGCCACAACAGCAATGGTCGCCGCCAGGAAGAGCGTGATCGCACCAATGTAGGCGATGACCAGCAGCACTTCCGGAGTGAACATCGGATAGAAACGGCCCACGAGATACACACCAGCCGCGACCATCGTTGCCGAGTGCACGAGGGCCGAAACAGGGGTCGGGCCTTCCATCGCGTCGGGCAACCACGTTTGAAGCGGGAACTGAGCACTCTTGCCGATACAGCCGCCGAATACGCCCAGACCGGCTGCGACCAGCAACCAATAGGGAATCGTGCGCTGTTCGCCATTGGGCTTGGTTTGAATGTGGTTGTCTTGATTCTTGAAGACGACCTCGGCCTTGCCTGATTCCGGCACGTGCAATTTCATTTGACCGTCGTTGCCGCGCACCATCGAGAACAACCCGGGTTGCGTATGGCCATCGGCGGGCAGGTCGCCGAACTGGAAGTTACCGAACCACGTCCAGACGATCATCAAACCAATCAGGAACCCGAAGTCACCGACGCGGTTCATAATGAACGCTTTGTTGGCCGCATTCGAAGCCGACTTGCGTTCGGTGTAGAAACCGATCAGGAAGTAACTGCAGACACCGACCAATTCCCAGAAGATGAAGACCTGGAAAATGTTTCCGGCCAGCACCAGTCCGAGCATCGAGAAGCAGAACAGCGACAGGAACGAGAAGAACCGGTGAAACCGTCCGGGGCGATGCAGGTGCCCGTGAGACGTGTGCACCTGATGGTCAGCGTAGTTATCGGTGAGCTCTTCGCTCATGTAGCCAATCGCGAAGATGTGAATACAACTCGCGATGAACGTGACCATCGTAAACATGACGAGCGTCAGGCTGTCAATGTAGTACGACAGGGAGATATCCAGCGAACCGAACTGGGCCAGTCGATAGAACAGGCCAGTAAATACGACTTTCGGATCCTTGTGATGATGGGCCTCAACAACAGCATGTTCGCCCGCGGCAGGTGCAGCGACAGTCGCCGGTTTGGCATGGTCGTCGTGCTTGGCGTGATCGTCTTTTTTGGCTGCCCCGTCCTTCGCGGCATGTGCATCGGGTTTGGCATGATCATCGTGACCGTGTGCGGCAGCAGCCGGTTTTGCGGCACCGTGGGCACCAGCCTCCGTATGTGCCGGAGTCGCTCCATGTGCGTCACCGTGGGCCGCACCGTGATCCTTGAGAGCCGACCAGTTCGTGCCATTGCCCCACGTCATCAAGGCCGTAAAGCTGCAGATGAAACCGGTGACAATGCAGATGACCGAGAGGTATGCTGCATTCTTGCTGTAGCGGCCCCAGACCCAGCCTCCGCCGATCAACTCGACGACAAAGCCCAGCAGCGGCAGCAACCAAGCAATGGTCAGCAGCCACTTTAACGTCAGGCCAATTTGTACTGTTTGAGGATCCATATTCCACCTGCGGGCAAATTCGTCGGCTGGCTGGACGTCGAAAAACGTCCTGATGTCGTCGAATTAAACCGCGTTGAGTCTGACTAAGGCCGGTTGAAAAACTCACCCGGTTGAAAATTAAACCGGTTGAAAACTAACCCTGCAATTGATTCGCTTGATCGACATCGATCGTCAAATGGTTGTTGTAGAAGCTCAGGGCAATGGCCAATGCGACTGCCGCTTCGGCTGCTGCCATCACAATCACAAACAACGAAATCACCTGGCCGTCGAGCCCCAGCTTCGTGTAGTTGGCAAACGCCACGAAGTTGATATTGGCTCCGTTGAGAACCAGTTCAACACCCATGAGCACGCCAATGCCGTTCCGCTTGGTCGCCATACAGACGACACCCGCGACGAACAACACGGCACCCACCAACAGATAGCTACTGAGATCCACGGACAAGCCTCGATTTTGAGGATCGAAACGATACTTTTTTAAACTGCTTTAACACTCACCAGCGAACACGTCACAGGTGAATGATTTACGATTCATTCGGATGAATTCGGCGTTTGGCTCGGGCCAGGTACGCCGCACCGATCAACACCACCAGCAAATGGACTGACGCAATTTCAAACGGCAGCAAATATCCGGTACTGAGAGTTTTCGTCCCAGGTGCCAAGTCACGATCTGGTCGCATCCCCAGGAACGCCATTCCCAGCGGATGACCCGTGTTACCCTCTTCAGGTCGGTTGTAACCTTGGTTCAGAGCGTGATGAGTCGTAATCGGTTGGCCGGCATTCGTCGATGCGACCACACGGTCCCAATCGACCGAACAAACCGAACTCCCCAGCAGTCCGAGCAGCAAGAAGGCAACGATGCCCGCCAGGAACAATTCCCCCGGCCGGGTTTGCATCTTGGAAAACGGCCCGCTGGCCGTCAGCATCACACCGAACACCAGCAACACCAGCGTACCGCCGACATACACGAGCAACTGCGCCGTGCCGACGAAGTCCGCATTCAGCAAAAAGAACAGCCCCGCCGATGCTCCCAGAGAGACAATCAGCCAGAAGGCCATGCGCACGACATTTTGGGTCAGGACCACCGCAATGGCACCACCACAAGTCACCGCCGCAAATACCCAGAACAAAAATTGATGGCCGGTCATGCCTCTTTCCCGGACCCTTCTTTAATGATGACGGCAGATGGTGCCGGATGCGAAGTGGAGTGACTCTTCTCAGACGGTTTCACAGCCGCAGGCTTCGGATTGTAGACCCGGTTACCCATGGGAGGACGCACGTCCGTCTGCTTGGCCGTCATCGGTAGTGAATATAGGAACAACGGCCAGACGGTCGCACCCAAAAACAGCACGCAGCTAATCGGTAACAGGTATTTCAAACAAGTCATCATCACCTGATCGATGCGGAGCCGCGGTAATGTCCACCGCACCCACATCTGGAAGAACACCAGGCTGGTGCCTTTCGCGATGAAAATCGCCAAGCCAATCACATTAACAGAGTATTGGCCCAACCAGCCGCAACCGTTGACACTCACAAATCGATCCAGGGACTCGATGATCCCCACTCCGTCGTACCAGCCACCCAGGAACAGAAACACCGCAATTCCACTGACGGCGAACATACTTGCGTATTCCGCCATAAAGAAGTACGACCAGCGGATGCCGCTGTATTCCGTATGGAAACCGGCGACCAGTTCGCTTTCGGCTTCTGCCAGATCGAAGGGAGCTCGCTTCACGCTGGCCGTGGCCACTGTGAAGTAGACGAAAAACGCGACGAATGTGAACGGGTTTTGAAAAATCAACCAGTTCCAGAATCCACCGGCCTGGAAATGTCCCACTTCCACCAGATTCAATGAACCTGTCGCGATGACTGGCACCAAGGCACAAATCGCCATGGGGATTTCGTAACTCACGACCTGAGCCGCTTCACGCATACCGCCGAACAAGGCCCATTTCGATCCGCTGGAATACCCGGCGAAAACGACACCCAAGACTTCCAGTGACATCAATGCCAGCATGAAGAACAGGCCGACTTCCAGATTCTGGACGACGAAACCATTTCCGAACGGCAACGCGATAAATGCTCCAAAGGACGCCACAAACACGAGATACGGCGACATCCGGAACAACATGCGATCGGCATCGGCCGGGCAGAGATCTTCTTTTTGAATCAGCTTCACGCCATCAGCCAAGGTCTGCAACCAGCCAAACCGGCCGCCGACACGGGTCGGGCCAAGGCGGTCTTGAATACGTCCGGCAACTTTTCGCTCGAGCCAGATGAAGATCAGCGGGGCCACACCGAAGAACGTGAGGATCAACACGACATGGATCAAAGCCGCAATCGTAAAGGCTATAGACTCGTTCCCTGGCAACTTCCAGTAGAGGAGCGATTCCAGCACATATTCACCAAGCGAATTGGCAGCGATCAACGGCATCATGTCGTTCAAATTCCTAGTCGGCCCCTGCGTTGCGCACAGGGAACACGCCCCCTCACGGCTGAAGGCAGGCTGAACTATGCCAAATGTGCTCGCGGGATTCAAGCGACTGACCTATCAGAAGCATGCACCGTGAACCACTTTGCGGGAAAAGCTGAGGGACTTTTTCCAGGATTTCTCAATGTTGAGATTTGTTCGCCGCGCGAAGTTCTCAACACGGGGAAGATTACTGGAATGTAAGGGGAGGGAGGAATGACTAATGACAAAATCCTAATGTCTGAAAGCACGCAGGCGTGTCCGGGGCGGGCAGAGGCAAAGTTGACGTCGGGTCACGCAGTGCCTCGCCGCAATCAAGGATGATCCGTTTAGAGATTAGTCATTAGACATTAGGATTTTCCCGCTCATTCCCCGCCCAGTAACTCCAACAACAGGTTGTCATGGGGATACGGGTGCCCCTTATGCTGCGTGAAGGCCTCGCCGTAGGTTTTGCCGATTTCCTTCCCCCGCTTGCTGCTCCAGTTGGTGCAACTATCGAGGTACTCGTCGATTCCGTGTTGTCGGAACAGCCACCCGCGCTGGCTTGCGTGGCACGCCAGCATCTCGATCTTCAAAGCGAATGTGTCGCTGATGTCGAGAATGAATTCCGGCGGAATCTGCTGGCCGTACCAGTCGATCCCTTCAATGGGATCCACATAGTAGAGGTGCGGGATCTTGTTGAGTGGGGCGGCGGGATTGGCTTGGCGGGTGTCGTAATTTGGTGCGGATGCGGCGAAACACGCATCTCGGACCAGGCGGCTGGTCATTTCGTGGTCACTCATGTAGTCGATCGGCGGGGCCGTCATGACGATGTCGGGGCGAGTTTTTCGTACTGCCTCAGTAACACGGCGCCGGCTGTCGTTGTCGACGAGGATCTGTAGATCGCGAAATTCCAGGCACAGATACTCGGCGCCCAGCAGATCAGCCGCCTTTTTGGCTTCCGCCCGCCTGACTGCGGCAATTTCCAGCGGTCCTAGTTCGGCGCTGCCGCAATCGCCGGGGGTCATCGTGGCGACGGCAATTTCGCAACCGAGTGCCTTGAGGCGCGCCAGCGTCCCCGCGCATTGGATTTCGACGTCGTCCGGATGTGCATGGATTGCGAGGATCCGGGGGCGTTTTGTCATTTCAGCCATTGCAAACTCGTTTGCGAAGATGTTTGATAGATTTGAGAAGTTCAATAATGGGCATGAATCGCGACGTTTTTGGTCGATAAATCAGGGTGTCGCACCTTGCCTGATGTGCGAAACGCACGTTGTCTTGTGTGCAAGACGGGTGCGGGTCGCCCGACAACAGTCTGATCATGATGTCCGCGGTTGCGGATGACAAGGATTCCACGTTACGTCATGGCCACTTCTTCCGCCTCCCGTGCCCAACGCCTGCCGGCTCAATATTTACGGCACACCAAGATTCCGACTTTGATGTTCCGCAATTCGCGAGAAGCCGCGAAGCATGTTGCGCTGATGGTCGAAAGTCTGATTCGCGAGAACAACGCCGCCGGCAAGCCGACAGTTCTTGGGTTGCCCACGGGTTCGACTCCGGTCGGGATTTATCGCGAACTGATCCGCCTGCACAAGGAAGAAGGGCTCGATTTTTCTCTCGTCATCACGTTTAACCTCGACGAATACTTTCCGATGACGGCCGATTCCATGCACAGCTACAACTGCTGGATGCATGCGAATTTCTTTGATCATGTGAATATCCCGGCGGCCAATATTCATATTCCTGCCGGCCATGTCCCGTTGGACGAGATGGAAAACTGGTGCGCGGACTACGAAGAGGCGATCCGCCAGGTCGGGGGAATTCAACTGCAACTGCTGGGGATCGGACGTACGGGACACATTGCCTTCAATGAGCCGGGCAGTTCGTTCAATTCGCGAACGCGATTGGTGGCACTCGATCCAGTCACCCGCAAAGACGCGGCGGCCAGCTTCTTCGGCGAGGACAACGTTCCCGTCCAGGCCGTGACGATGGGTGTGGGCTCGATTCTGGAAGCCCGCAAGATCGTGATCATGGCCCTGGGTGATCACAAATCAAAAATTGTTCGGAAAGCAGTCGAAGGTGACGTCACCGATGAAGTCACGGCCAGCTATCTGCAACGACATACCAACGCGGTGTTCGTGCTGGATGACGCCGCCGCCAGCGAGCTGACCGCGATAAAAACCCCCTGGCTGGTCGGCCCTGTCGAGTGGACCCCGCTGCTGGAACGCAAAGCTGTCATCTGGCTCGCGCGGGAAACCAAGAAGCCGCTGCTGAAGCTGGAGAAAAAGGATTTCATCGAGCACTACCTGCACGATCTCGTCCGCAACGGCCGCACGGCCGACGAGCAACGGGAACGAGTATTTGGCGGTCTGTTGCGTGGGATCTGTACTCATCCCGCCGGTACCGAAAAGTGTACTGTCATCTGTTTCAGTCCGCACCCCGATGACGATGTGATCTCGATGGGTGGAGCCCTGATTCGGATGGCGGAACAGGGCCACAACGTCCACGTGGCCTACATGACCAGCGGCAACATTGCCGTCTTTGATCACGATGCGTTGCGGCATCTCGATTATGTCAAGCAGTTCAACGAAGTCTTCGGCCTGCAGACGCCCGCCGGTTTGGAACTCGACAAGAAGATCCGTGATTCGCTGGCCAGTAAACAGCCGGGTTCGCCAGATATTCCGGAACTGCTGGAGATCAAGGGGCTGATTCGTAAGACCGAGGCCACCGCGGCCGCCATCTGCGCAGGCGTTCCGGAAGAGCGACATCACTTCTTGAATCTGCCGTTCTACAAAACGGGCACTGTCGAGAAAGCACCCGTTTCCGAGGCCGATTCCGAGATCATCACGGCCTTGTTGCGGAGGTTGCAGCCAGCTCAGATCTATCTGGCGGGAGATTTGTCAGACCCGCATGGGACGCATCGCATGTGTGCCAGCGCGATCTTCCTGGCACTGCGGGATATTAAAGACGAACCGTGGTTCCCCGAAGTCTGGATGTATCGCGGGGCGTGGCAGGACTATGAGCCGCACGAGATTGAGCGCGCTGTCCCTTTGAGCCCCGAGTTGATCACGCGCAAGAAACTGGCGATCTTCAAGCACGAATCGCAGAAAGATGCCGCCTTGTTTCCAGGCAACGATGAACGGGAATTCTGGCTGCGTGCCGAGGAACGGACCAAGAACACCGCTTGCATCTATAACCAGTTGGGGTTGCCCGAGTACTATGCCATCGAAGGCTTTGTACAATGGCGCGGGCAGTTGGTGTGATCTCGAGCTGCGCGTGGGAGCGAGAGGCTCCGCGACCTCAATTCCTCAGAAATGGCGTTCCCGCTTCATGCTTCGCACCGTTGGATTCCTGATGCAACTGGCTGTCCTGGCCTTGTTGCCAATGTTGATCGTCTGGCAGTTGATGTTTGGCTTTCGGCTGATTCTGATGCCGATGTTGACGCTCGTGGGAATCGTGGTCTTTACGACTGGCCAGTGGCTGCGTGAAGGAAACAGCAGATAGCACGTCACGTTGCATTTTGAATGTCCTGATCGGTAAAGCAGTCAGCCCGGCTAACAAAGTGTCAGCCGGGCTGAATCATTTTCAGATCAACGCGATCAAGCCATTCGCCACCAGCATTGCCAGTGGAGCATCAATCACTTAGAAGTCGCCGATGACTTCGCCATCCTTGGGATTGGCCAAGCGGCGGAGAATATTGAAGTCGAGGCTGTCCGACAGGAAGCGAACGCTGCCGTCACCGAGGAGGGCGTGGACACCACCAGTGTGCAAGCTGAACGGTTCATCGTTCGGCCCGCAGTTGTTGGTGTTATAAGGACAGAGGGTACCGGTCTTATTGTTGTTGATTTTCTGGTTCGTGGCACCGCTGGGGGGGCCGGAAATGCCGCTGCCGTTGTCGGGATCGGCCCAGCGACCTGGCACGCCAATCGTACCACCCAGGGTGTACGGCGTGACGTTGGCTGCAGCGGCCATCAGAGCTGTGTTCGCTGTCTGAGCTCCGCCCAGGGTGGCAGTCGGGGGGCCGACTCCCGATTGGTCATAAGAACCACCATTGTTCGTCGGCCGGCCCGAGTCTTCAATGACCATAATCGAGTTGGACAGACCATCGGTGATCTTCGAAATTGGATTACAGAAGCCCAAGGTGCCCGGGACGTCGATGCCCGCAACTTTGCTCTGGCGAGTACCGCCGGTGTCGTAATCGACATACGCGACCGGCATATAGTCGGTGAGACCGAAACCACCCAGATCAGCTCCAGTGACGCCATTGCTGGGGCACAGGAAACTGGCGATCTTGGTGCCACAGGCGACCGGACTCATGGAGTAGTGCTGGTTCAAATTGATCAGATTATAAACGGTGGACTGATCAATGAACGGGAGGATCTGGACGTTGAACGAGTGGGGGAAAAAGCGGCGGTAGATCGTGGGGGCCGAACTTTCGTCCGTGCTCTCACCGGAACTAGGGAACTTGCTGTAGGTGCCTTCGTAGTTGTGAGCACCCAAACCCATTTGCTTCAGGTTGTTCTTACATTGTGACCGCCGAGCTGCTTCTCGAGCTTGTTGCACGGCTGGCAACAGCAGAGCAATCAACACCGCGATGATCGCAATTACCACCAGCAATTCAATCAATGTGAACCCACGTTGACGAGAGACACCGCTTTTTGAATTCATCGAATTCCAACATCCTTCTTTAAAACCACGTAGTTCCGTCAGGGAGCATGCCTGAAACTCGGAGTACTGACCCGTTCAAAGTCCTGCAACCAGCACTTTCCATATCCGGCTTGACGGCTATGAAAGAGTGATGCGTCCGGCATGAACTCTTCTCGTTGACGTCGAGCCAGGCTCCAATATGAAGTTTTTGTGACCTTCATGTTTGAAGTGGGTGAATTGTTGGCGCGGCGTGTGAAGAAAGTATTAAGGATAGGTAAATAACGGGTCAATTTCTTAACAATGCGGAGCGGGTGAGCTGGGGCACTGCAGCGTTGCCGCACACTGTATGACCAACCGCAATCAAAAAATCCGGTTCATGTTGTCTTCATCATTTTTTCACAATGTTGTGCTAATAAACTTTCTGTAGTAGGTATCAAGTGCCTGCGTTCGCGCCGCGCAGAGGTCTGCCGGCATTCGATGAAAGAGAACTTTTGAGGGACTGCGATTCAATGAACGGAAGACTTTACCGCTGGATCTGTTTAGGACTAGTACTGTCTGTAACCGTGGGGTGTGGCGGCGCTGAAGAAGAAGCTGAGAATGTTTTAAATGGTGTCCGAGGTGTTATTACCATTAACGGCAAACCGGCTCCCGATGGAACGATCGTGACCTTGATTCCCAAGGAGGGTGGCGACTCAGGCCAGCAGATCTTTGGAACCTACATCTCAGATGAAAACAACTTTGCTATTCGGACAGTCAAGGATGGTGAGAACTTCAGCGGTGCTCCTGAAGGCGAATATGCCATAACTATTCAGTCCCCTAAGAACAAACCAACCGCCATTCCGGCAAAGTACGGCAAGCCCGAGACCTCAGGTTTGACCGTTGAAGTGAAGAAGGGCTTCAATGCAGTCCCTGAAATCAAATTAGCGCCGTAATTGTCGGCAGGAGAGTTGAAATGAACTCTTA